>JBBQYF010000316.1:0-1861 GCA_038208955.1 Elusimicrobiota bacterium | reverse complement strand
CGCTGAGCAACAGTCCGTTGAATGCATCTCCATCGGTCTTCAATCGGAGAAAGCGCGCAAAATCATAGACTTCGCGCTGGAGCGGTTCCGGCAGACTGGCCACTTCCTTCTCAATTAACTCAGGCATGCTCATGGTTTTATGCTAGTCGTTTACCCATTGAAGATCAAGGCCAATGTCCAAGGCAGCCATACTTTGCAAACAGAAACGGCCAACGCGTAACTTGCGATTTTCCGCATCTTGGGTTAACCATTGCGCGTGACTGAAGACAATTTTGCGGATGCGGCGCTGGTGTTGGTGGGCCATGGGTCCACGTTGAACGCGGATTCCAGCGCGCCAACGTATCAGCATGCGGACGAATTGCGCCGACGCAGGTCGTTCGCCCAAGTCATCGAATGCTTTTGGAAATTGGAGCCGGGGATTGCGGGTGTGTTGCGGGGAGTTTTTGCGCCGCGTGTTTTCATCGTGCCGCTATTCATCAGCGAAGGTTATTTTACCGAACAGGTGATTCCCCGTGAGCTTGGCCTGTGCGAGAAAGAGCAAGCTGACTTTCCACGCGTTCAAAAGCGGGGTGAGCAAACATTTTATTACTGCGGTCCGGTGGGTACGCACGACAGCATGACGGAGGTTATCCTGCAACGCGCGCGTGAAGTCGTGGAAAAATTTCCATTCCCCAGACCGCCCAAGGCAAAGGAGACGACCTTGTTCATCGCGGGCCATGGGACGGGCAACAATGAAAATTCCCGCAAGGCCATTGAACGGCAAGTTGAAATTATTCGCAGTCGAAACATTTATGCGGAGGTTCATCCCGCGTTCATGGAGGAAGCGCCGCGCATTGGCGAATGTTACGATTTGGCGGCAACGCGAAATCTGGTGATGGTGCCGTTCTTCATCAGTGATGGCTTGCACTCCTTTGAAGACATCCCGGAAATGCTCGGCGAACCGAAAAAGGTCGTGCAAGAAAGATTAAAAAGCGGTCAGCCCACCTGGCGCAATCCCACTGAGAAGCGCGACAAACTGGTCTGGTACAGCCGCAGCATTGGCAACGAGCCGCATATCGCGGATGTGATTTTGGAACGGGTTCGGGAAATGGCGCTTCAAATAGGTTGATAGTCGTTGAATCTTGCCCGGACAGCCCAAAGGTCAAGCGGCAGGAACGCGGCCTTCAGGCTGCAGCAGCGATGAAAAAGGAAAAAGTGAGGAATTTTCTCCGTCCATTGGGAAGGCACACGTCCCTGCGGCCTAAAGGCCGCGTTCCAGAGTTGCAGTTCCGCCGTCATCGTGTAGTGGACCGGCAAGATCCGTGCGTTGTCACGCCCTCATTTTCTACCTTTCATCTTCGCGCCGGTGTCCTTATCTTGAGGCATGCACTGGCAGAAAGTTACTTTGGTCGGCGTGGGCTTGTTGGGCGGCTCTTTGGGGCTGGCCATCAAGCAACGACGCCTCGCCGACAAAGTGGACGGCTTCGTGCGGCGCTCGGTCAGTATCGGCGAGTGTGAGAAATTGGGCGTCGTGGATCATGCCACACGCGATTTAAAACGGGCGGTGGAAAATGCCGATCTAGTTATCCTTTGCACCCCGCTCGGCCAGATGCGCGAAGTGACGGAGAAAATGTTGCCCGCGCTCAAGCCGGGAGCAGTCGTCACCGATGTGGGCAGTGTGAAAGGGAGCGTCGTGGAGGAGTTGGAACCGCTTATCACGCGGGCGGGCGCTTATTTTGTCGGCAGTCATCCGATGGCGGGCGGTGAGAAAGTGGGAGTTGCCGCCGCGCGCGCTGATTTGTTCGTCAACGCGGTCTGTTTGGTTACGCCCACGCCAAATTCGCATAAGGAAGCGGTCAGTCAGGTGGAAGAATTCTGGCAG
>JBBQYF010000315.1:0-1886 GCA_038208955.1 Elusimicrobiota bacterium | reverse complement strand
CTTTTGTCCGGCCACTTTGTGCAAATGCTCCAATTGCTTGTTTTGCTCGGGCGTTAAAATTTGGCGAAGCGCAGCGAGAGAATCATTATGAATATCATCGAGATCCCAAGACACTTCTTCGTTCACTTGGCTGGCGCGATCATGCGCGTTGCTTAAAATTTTTCGCAGCGCCGTTTCTTGCTCTGGAGTGAGACGTAGCTCGCGGCGCAATTTTGTCATCCGGCGAACCGCCGACGATGAAATGACAAGCGATGTGTTACTTCGGACACTCTGCCAAAGAGCCCCACTCACCGCTCCTAGAGCGAACATGATCAAGAGCATGCATGTGGCTTGCCATTTACCTTTCATTTTCAGGCTCCAAAATCAAATTGGCGACGACAATTTCCGCGTCCGAGGTCCGGCTGCGACTCGCCATGTGGATGGCCCGGTGATGCTCTGGCTGCCCTTCAAGCAGCGACTCAAGCGGCGCCGTGGAATTCAACACATACACCGCACCCAAACTGACGAGAACCATCGCGGCCACGGTCACGCGGCGCATCCACCGCCATTCCTGCCACCAGGGTTCCGGCGCGCCAGCTTCCTGTTCTTTAATCTTAGCTAAAACGCGCGTCCAGAGAAACGGCGGAGCCTTAACCGTCGACGATCGGTAGACTTTTTCGGAAATAATAATCCATTCGTCGAGGCGATCCTGGCAGCGAACGCAGCCGGACAAATGGGCAATTAGCTCAGTGCGGACTTCGGGCGCCGCTTCGCCGTCGAAATATTCAGAAAGATGGGGTCGGACGTCGTCACAACTCATGATTGGGTTTCCTCATTGTCTTTGACGGTGTTAGATTCCAAAATGTTCCCATATTTACGCACAAAAGCGACCCGCAAAGCTTCTCGGGCCCGGTTGAGACGCGATTTGATCGTATTGATGCCACAATTCAACGATTTCGCAATCTCTTCGTAGGAATACCCCTCTAATTCACGCAGCGATAGGATGTGGCGCTGGTCGGCGGTTAGAGCCTCGAGAACTTGGCCGGTTTCGTTGTCGGTATCGAGAGCGGCGTCAGGTTCTTCTCCAGCTGGACCCGGAAGCTGATTAACCAGGGACATCTCCTCGTTGTCGTCCGTTGCCCCCTCAAGAGGCACTTCGGGCAGACGACGTTTTCGCAGGAAATCTAAGCAATGATTGGAAGCGATTCTAAATAACCAGGTATAAAACGCCGAATTGCCTTCGAACGCAGGCAAAGCAAAATAGGCTTTCACAAAGATCTCCTGCACGAGGTCCTCGGCTTGTTCGCGTTTGGGTACCATCGACAGCACCATCCGCAATAAGCGGTCCTGATAGCCGACGACCAAATAACGGTAGGCTTCTTTATCGCCGTCGCGAGCTTGGTGAATATGCTCGGCCTCGTCAGGCAGCGGCTCACGCGATAATTTATCTTTGACTTTCACCGGATCCCTTGATTATTAATAAACGCCTTCAGCGCCGCGATGTTTGGCCTGCCAATGAGTCAAGGCTTATCCCTCGGATCCGATGGGTCACCGTGAACCTCGTGAAAACTACCGTTCTGGTACCGGTAAATTGTCTCTCGGACGGGGCCGCCCAGCACGATCAGCACGTCTTGCATCGACTCGCCGACATCCCCCGGCCAGGGTTTTTTGCGAACCCAAAGATGAACAGCCGGGTCAAGTCCCCGCGACTCTAGGATCGTTTCTTCAAATCCTTTATCCCGCTGCAGAAAAGCCGTAATGAATTGTTCTTCCTGCCCCGGCTGCGTGAGCGTGATTTGGACCGCATAGTCACGCTTACCGTCATGATCGAAGTCTCCCCAAACGAAATTGGGCGGATGCCCAACCTGTTGCTTTAAAAATTCCTGCTGCACGGAGGCGTTCACGGG
>JBBQYF010000314.1:0-2120 GCA_038208955.1 Elusimicrobiota bacterium | reverse complement strand
TACGAAGCCCTGCGATCTGACGTACCTCGTGGAAGAGATTAACGCACTGCTCGCTAAGCGGGTCGTAAATCCGAAATCACCCGTAACCGAAGCCTAAGCCGCTGATGCCGAGGCGGGCGGTATTACCGTTGCGCTTGCCGTCGGAGTTCCGGGAGTGGGATTGATTTCCTGCGAGAACAGCATCGGTACAAACTTGTAGCCTTGCCCCGGCACTGTTAAAATCTGCTCCCCGCCCTTGGGACCCATCTTTTGCCTTAAATGAAGAATATGCACATCCAGCGCGCGCGAATCTTGCCGCCCCCAGAGACGCTGGAGCAGAAAGGTTCTGCGCACGACTTTGGGACTGCGCCGCAAGAGAATGAAGAGTAACTCCATTTCCTTATATGTGAGCGAATCCATGACTTGCCCGTTGAGCGTTACTCGGTGATGGGCTAAATCGACGGTCGTTGTCCCCGCAGACGCCACCATTCGCTCGGAGCGGCTTACGTGGCGGCGCCGCAACAAAGCCTTGATGCGCGCAACCAACTCCGGAAGTTGAAAGGGTTTAACGAGGTAATCATCGGCGCCCGTCTCGAATCCTTTGACAATATCGTCGAGGCTGTCGAGCGCGGTGAGCATGAGGACCGAGACCGATTGGAAGCGGGGATCGGCGCGCAATTTTTTGCAACATTCAAGTCCATGAATGTCCGGAAGCATGAGGTCTAGCGTGATCACATCCGGAGTCAGCGTATCCAGCAAATCCAACGCCTGGCGACCATTCTCAGCGGTGTGCACTTTAAATTTTTCTTTAGCTAAAGTGTATTCCACTAGGCTGCGCACTTCCGGATCATCTTCTACGATCAATACTGTCGGGTTCATGAATTTGAATCCTCCTCATAAAGACAGTCCGTTTCTTTTGGACGTGCCGAGTATAACAGACGTTTTTTTGACATGCAATAACTATTCTTTAGGCCTAAAAACATGCATTAACATCCCCAAAATTGGGCCCACAAATCGCCTCTAAAACTGTCGGCGTTTCTCAGCACCTTCATAAAGGTTGACATTCCGCTTGAGTGCCGCTAAAGAGGTGGCAGGAGGACACCATGGAAAACCCTAAACAAAACATATCAAGGTCGGCCTTCCGGCGCGTCGGAAAACTCGGTTACGAGTTCGATCCAAAGGCCACCGAGGTGGCGATTCTAGACCGCTCCGGCCAACCGGTTTGGAAAAAGAGCAAAGGTGAAGAAGTACTTCCCATCCGTTGGAGCGGGATGGACACGGCGGGGCGAATCGTACAGACCGGCGATTACATCTGCAAAATCGTTTATCCGGATGAAAAGGTTGCTTATTTACCGTTCGTTTTTGTGAAGTAGCTACCCCCACTTTTCGCGGTCCCGCCCGTTACGCGAACTACGCACGCACACCTCCTGATCGTGGTAGTTCCTTTCTTCTTTCCCAATAACAAATAACTGATTTTGTTATCGTATGTGTATGGATTGGCAACATCGCGACATTAAAACGCTCGTGACAGTCGCATTGCGGGAAGACCATTCAAATCGCGATATTACGACTCAAGCGCTGATCGGTGCGGGTTGGAAAGTAAGCGCCGCCTTGGTGGCCAAGCAATCGGGCGTCGTCGCCGGACTGCCGCTGGCCAGCCTCTTTTTTTTCGCCTTAGACCGCCATATTCAGTTTAAGCCCATAGTCAAGGAGGGGCAAAAGGTCCGCCAGGGACAGCGGTTAGCAATGATTCGAGGAAATGCTCGCCGAGTCCTGGCGGCTGAACGTCCGGCCCTGAACGCGCTGCAGCATCTTTCGGGAATCGCCACGTACACACAGCGTCAAGTACAGCGATTGGGCCAGTCGCGAACCAGGCTATTCGATACACGTAAGACATTGCCGGGGTGGCGGCGGCTTGAAAAGTATGCGGTCAAATGCGGGGGTGGGGAAAATCATCGAATGTCCCTTGGCGAGGCTGTGTTGGTAAAGGAAAACCACATTAAAATCTGTCGCTTGGCCGGCGCTGCTTGGCTTCCGCGGATTCTCAGCTGGCGTAAAAATAACCCCTCGGTGCCGATTCAAATCGAAATCCAGACGGCCGCCGATTTGCGCGATGTCTTGATATTGGCCCCGGAACGCGT
>JBBQYF010000313.1:0-2147 GCA_038208955.1 Elusimicrobiota bacterium | reverse complement strand
ATGATGGCCCAGACGTGTCCGACCTGCCGGGGCAATGGGCAAACCATTGCCTCGCCCTGCGCGTCTTGTCGTGGCGCCGGCTTGGTCGAGAAAACCTCGACCATTACCGTGCGCATTCCCCCGGGTGTCCGAGAGGGTACTTCTCTGCGAATTGCGGGTTCCGGACAAGCCGGCATACGCGGCAGTCCATCGGGCGATTTGTTTGTGGTCATTCACGAAACAAAGGATCCGCATTTTGTTCGCAACACAGACGACTTGTATTCTGAAGCGCGAGTCTCGATCCCCCAGGCGGCTATGGGTTGCGAAATGCAGGTGGACACGATGGAAGAACCCGTCACAATTAAAGTGCCACCTGGCACGCAAAGTGGCGCGTTATTCCGGCTTCGCGACCGTGGCATGCCGCGCTTGGGTGCGCGCGGGCAGGGCGATCAATTTGTCAAAGTATTGATCGACATCCCGAAAACGCTAACGCTGCAGCAGCGAGACATTTTGCGAGAATTCGCCAAGACCCTGGGTGAGAATCCCGCCCAGTACGAAGAGAGTGTCTTAAAGAAAATCTTCGGCCGGGGATAATCCCTTGCCGCGTTTTTTCGTCCCACCGGAACAGATTCACGGGGAGCGCTTCACCCTCACGGGCTCCGAAGCCCATCATGCCCTGCATGTATTACGCGTTCAATCCGGCGACCGTATCGAAATTTTTGACGGCCGTGACTCTTCCTTTGTTGGACTCGTCGACCGGGTTGCCGAAGACCGACTGGAAGGCACGTTAAAGGCGTCGGCCGAACGGCGAATCCAAACCATCTCGCCAATAAGAATTACTCTCGTGCAATCCCTGATCAAAGGTCCAAAATGGGACTGGCTCGTCGAAAAAGCCAGCGAAATTGGCGTCACGGCACTGTGGCCGCTGGCCGCCGCGCGCAGTGTCGTCAAGGGGGGGGCGGACCCCGAGGGGGAAAAGCAAAGCCGCTGGGCGCGAATTGCTCTGTCCGCTTCGAAACAGTGCGGCCGTTCTGATATCCTTACGATCCGGACGCCGCAAACGTTGGTTGATATCCTCGGGCAGGTTCCGGACGGAGCCCTGTCGATCATCGCTTGGGAAAAGGAAGATGCGCTATCGATCAAAGCCGCCTGCCGATCTTTCGCCGGCCACGATATTTTTCTCTTCATTGGGCCGGAAGGCGGTTGGGAAGCGCACGAGGTGGATCTTGCCCAAAAAGCAAAAGTCGTACCAGTTAGGCTTGGAGCGACAATGCTTCGTGCCGAAACAGCCGGCCTCGTGGCCGCCACGCTCGTATTGGGAGAGCTCGGGTCCTACGCCTGAAAACCCGCCGGAAGACCGGTGAGTTTCCCGCCAAAGACGTTGCTATAATCCAGCTGACATGAATCAAACCGTCGCTTTCCACACGTTCGGCTGCAAAGTCAACCAATACGAAACCGAAGAGTTACGAACGCAAATGCGCCTGGGCGGTTTCGCCATTGTTCCGATGGCCGCGGCGGCGTCGGTGTACGTTATAAATTCCTGCAGCATCACTGCCGACGCGGATAGTTCCTGCCGTCAGTTGGTCCGCCGGGTATTGCGCGAACGTCCCGATGCGCGCATCGTTGTCACCGGGTGCTATGCCGAGCGAGCTCCTGAGGAGCTCCGCGGGCTTTCGCCGCGAGTGGAAGTATTTGGAAATCGCGAAAAGCCGCTGATCGCCATCGCCCTGGGCGTACCCACCGCCTGTGTCCAGGCCGCTGCCGAAACGGGCGTCACCGCTTTAAGCGACCGAACCAGGGCCTATCTTAAGATTCAAGACGGTTGCGACGCGCATTGCACCTATTGCATCATTCCGTCGGTTCGCCCCGACTTACAATGCCGTCCGCCGCCGCATGTATTAAAAGAGGCCGCTGCGCTTATCGCCCGCGGATTTCGCGAGCTTGTATGAACCGGGGTGCGGCTGGGACGCTACGAATCATCGGGCTTGAATTTTACAGCTCTCGTGCGAGCAATACTCGATCTTCCAGGAGACTTTCGTATCCGGCTCTCGTCGGTCGAGGTCACCGAAATTCCGGACGAGGTTGTCCAGTTGGCGGCCACCCACCCAAAGCTTTGCCCTTTTTTTCATATTCCGCTTCAGTCCGGCGACGACACGATTTTGAAGCGC
>JBBQYF010000312.1:0-2297 GCA_038208955.1 Elusimicrobiota bacterium | reverse complement strand
ATCGCAAGTGAGCACGGATCGACTGCTTCGGCCGACGCTGTTGAAGGTTTAGCCTTTTGTGCGGGACATTTTCGTAAGTCGCGCTTCGAACGCCTGAACTTGTCCAGCGCGGCGCTCCTTCGCTTCCACTACCATTTCATTAAAACTCTCCACCAGAAATGCTGAGCGAGAGTCGAGTAGTTCCAATGCATCAACCGCACCCCCACCGACAAACGAACTGTCGACCCAAGCCGCGATCGTATCGAAAGGAAATTCAGTGAGAACCAAATCGTCTGGAAATTCAGGAACGATCGGTGGGCCAAGGACACGTATGCAATCGTCCTGTTTAGACGAACGCCAAATCTGGTCAAACGATCTTAAAATTAGCCAGTCAGCCAAAACTTTTCCTGTAACAGGAAAGAATTGGCAATGCCCTGCATCACTATATCGACCAAAATGATGGAATCGAAAATAATTTTTAAGATGATCCGGTATGCCATCTGTTTCATATAGCAGCTGGCATTCTATATATTGGGAGATGTTTTTTGAATGCCCGGTGATGGAATGTACTTCTGGAGTTAAAAAAAGCTGGTCATCAAACGACATTAAATCAACATCTTCAAACCTACCAGGCCGTTCAGGAATTGGCTTTTTTTGTTTAAGGGGAAAAACTTCCACCCTCGTGCAAACCCGTAACGCTGCGGTTGGTTGCATATCGCTCCCCATAGGAACAATGCAAAGACGCAAGTCAAAGTAATAAGAGCCTCTTATCTTATTTACAGCCGGGCCAGTAGCCCCATCGATCGGCGAGATATCGCTCTCGACCTGGATATCAAATATATCAGCGCAGAATTCACCGATGATGACGGCGGGATAAGGGGGGACGTCCCCGTAGTCATCATGATATCTGTCTTGGTTGGTCTTGTAGGGCTGCATCGGCCAATCAAGTATCGCTGTGGACTCGAGGAATTCTAAAATCATTTTGGCCGGGTCTTCTTCGTTTCGACTTTCATTTGATACGCCAAGGGAAAGTTTTTGCGTGCGCTCGGCCTCGAAATACGCCTTCAATCCGTGTTTCGCATCCAAGGCGGCCGCCACGTCCCGCAGTCTTTGCGCAAGTTGCTCATATTCATCTGCCGCTCGAACAGCCGATTCCGGACCCATCAGCGATGTTTGCTCGAATAGATCCATTATCAAAATCGCCACTTCTTCTTCAAGGAGGGGTGACGCTGCTTTGATTAAGTTCATATACCGATCAAGCGTCCGGGTCTTTTTACGGCGCGACGTGTCCACGGCTTCGGTGTGCGGATTGGTCGTATAGGCTCCCAAATGTTTGGTTGAATCAGCGTCACTACCAATGCGCGCATCGCGCATGATTTTCGCCTTGGCAACGCCACGTTTCGCCGCACGCTCCATCAAGTGCCACATCGCGGTCGATACGATCAGAGTGTCCTCCGGCGTCAGCTTCCACTTACGGCTCGTTCTCAGCTTCTCATCAAGCCGCGACTTAAGCTCTCTGCCGCGCTCGGCACGTTCGTCACGCTTTTCAGCGTCCGAAAGCGCCCTTCGGCCTGGCTCAGCCTGCCCAGCGCCAGTCTTTGAAAATCTCACAACATCCCCCATCAGCGGCGCCCCCGGTAAAGGTTCGTGCGACGCTTTAAGCTGCGCAGCACCGTGACGACATCTCCATTTGGCGCCTGAATGAAGTCCATCCGACGGAGTCGCCCGTGAACGGTTGGTGAGATGAGCCCGGCCCGAAGTAACTTGTCCGCCTCATCACGGCTCACCCTGCGGTGCGAGCGGCCTTTGCCCGCGCCGATGTCGATATCCGTCCACATCAAAAGGGCAGTCAAAACATCGCTTCTCACTCCCCGTTGCTGACACCGAATGTCTGCATGTCGGCTCATCCGTAATGTGTGATCTCGCCTGCTCATCGCTCACTCCTGCTTTGACGCAAGACGACTTACACGTCTGAAAAGCCTGCCACATTCCGGATCTACGGTATAATCTGCGGTATCATATGCGGAAATAAAAGTAAGTTGTGCGGAAACGTTTGCGGAAGCGACACGCGGCATGCTTCCACCCCCCACAATCCGAAGCTGGCCCCGAATCGCCCCCGCATGTTTTTTATGAACAATGCGCTCCGTTCCCACCCAACAGACCGACCTCTTCGCCGCCGAACCCGGCCGCGCCGGAACCCGACTGACCGAACCGGTGCCCGAGGAAACCATCCAAGGCATCCGCACCGAACTTCACGCCACCCTCAAGCGTGCAACGGACGCCGCAACCCTACCCTGGCGGGACTACACCCAGTCCGC
>JBBQYF010000311.1:0-2301 GCA_038208955.1 Elusimicrobiota bacterium | reverse complement strand
CCATCGTATCCAACCCGCGACCATCGACGTCGAGGGCACGGAATCCTTGTGCGGCAATGGCGGCGTTTAAAACGCGTTCGGGTGAAACGTCGGCAAAATCGCGCAGTCGGCGGAGCAAGCGGTTGGCGATCCGCGGCGTGCCCCGGCTGCGACGCGCGATCTCGCTGAGACCTTCTTCATGGGCGTCTACTTTCAAAATCCGACTGGACCTGCGCAAAATCGTCACGAGTTCTTCCTCAGAATAGAACTCGAGGTGGGCGGTAATTCCAAATCGATCTCGCAGCGGGCTCGTCAAAAGGCCGGCTCGCGTGGTCGCGCCAATCAACGTAAAGCGCGGAACGGGAAGATTGATCGTTTTAGCGCTCGGGCCTTCGCCGATAATAATGTCGAGTTTAAAATCTTCCATCACGGAATAAAGCGTTTCTTCTACGACGTGATTAAGACGATGAATTTCATCGATAAAAAAAACGTCGCCTTCTGAGAGACTGGTCAGGATCGCCGCGAGATCGCCTTTCCGTTCCAGCACCGGCCCCGAGGTTATACGCAAGCCCGCGCCCAATTCATGGGCAATGATCGTCGCCAGCGTCGTCTTGCCCAATCCGGGCGGGGAGTAAAAAAGTGAGTGATCCAGCGGCTCCTGGCGTTGCCGGGCGGCTTCGATGAACACCCGTAGATTTTTCTTCAGCCGCTCTTGGCCGATAAATTCAGCCAATGTCTGTGGGCGCAGGGTTTGATCGAGTTTCTCCTCTTCCGGAGATACTTTTTCAAGAATTAGCGTGCTGTGTTTTTCCGTGGACATAGGTTCCTCATAACTTGCCTCTGTCGCCGAAGGCCCTCGAGGGCTCGCGCGCGGGAAACGTCCTGGCGACGCCGTGCCTCATCTTAGCTTTCTCCCACGGAGAATTCACTGTGACAGAATTTTCACGACAACTGCTTGAGCGCTTCCCGCACCAGCTCTGTCGTTGAGCCAACTTGCCGGACCCCGGGCGCCAGGCGGTCGAGCGCGAAACGCGCTTCCGTTTCGCGGTAACCCAAATGCACGAGAGCGGCCAAAGCCTCTCCAATGCCCTCCGTGGCGGTGGCCGAGGACCATTTTTCCGTGCTGGAGGTCTGGAGCTTTCCAATTTTGTCTTTGAGCGCGGCGATCATTTTGTCCGCTGTTTTTTTAGTAAATCCGAAAAGGCTGACAAGGCTGCGGCTGTCGGCGTCCATCACGGCGCGGCGGAAATCGGCGGCGGACTTGGACATTTTATCGAGATAATCCAAAGCTTTTTTAGCGCCGGTGCCGGGAATCTCACGCAAAAGCAGGTAAAATTCTTTTTCTTCCAACGACAAAAATCCATACAAACTGATCCCGCCGCCGTACATTCCCATTGACTCCGAAATATAAACGAGGGCATCGCCTCCGGCGGGGGGCAGCCGGTCGTAGGAGGCCAGGGCGATCGCAATGTCGTATCCGATGCCTTGCACATCGAGCAGCAGGGTCCCTGGCGTTTTGTGAAGTACCTTTCCGCGCAGACTCCCAATCAACGCCCGGCCTCCGCGCGCGCCAGCATTTCCGCCTCAAAGACAGCGCGTGATTTCCGCGACACCGGAACCCGCAGACCTTGGAAGGTTTGAATGTGGCAAAGCGCAATCGCTACCGCGTCGGCCGCGTCGTCGGGCCGCGGTAGTTCCTTCAAAGAGAAATGGCGCTGCAGCATCGATTGCATCTGGATTTTGCTGGCCGATCCAAAACCCGTCATCGCCATTTTGACCGCTCGCGGGTTGTACTCGACGACAGCCATGTCGTATTCGGCGGCGGTTAATAAAATAACACCACGGGCTTGCGCGGTCGCGGCAATACTGACCGCAAATTTAGCGAAGTAAAGTTCTTCGATGGCCACCACGGTGGGCTTATAGCGTTCGATGATGACAGCCAATTGTTGACGAATGGCGCGCAGGCGCCAGGCTAAGGCCGTCGCGGCGGGGGTAATGACGACGCCAAAGGCTTCGAGAATCAACCCGGCCGCGCTTTTCTCGACAAGTCCCCAGCCGGTCGTCGCCAGTCCGGGATCGATACCAAGCACGCGCTGCGCTACGGGACTACCGCGAAAGGCTTTCAATAATTTCCTTTGGAATATCAAAGTTGGCGTGAACAATTTTGACATCGTCGTGGTCTTCGAGTTCATTCATCAGCGCGAGCATTTGAGTCGCGGCCGGACCCGCCAACTTGACGTAAGTCTGGGGTAACATTGCTACCTCGGCGGATGTCACGGGAATATTTTGACTTTCTAAGGCTTTCTTCACGTTCGCAAAATC
>JBBQYF010000310.1:0-2338 GCA_038208955.1 Elusimicrobiota bacterium | reverse complement strand
CGTCGGCGGAAGGCGATTTGAATACGGTGCTCAGTTTGATGGCGGAAGATGTGGTTTTTCTGCGGCCGGGATGTCCGCCGATGCGCGGTCGCGAAGCGTTCGCGTTCGCGTCTCGCGGAATGGAAAAGAAACTGCGAATTGAGGGTGCGCCGGAGATTCAGGAAATTCAAATTGCCGGCGAATTCGCCTTCTGCTGGAACTATCTCGCGCTGACGTTGACGCCACTACCAGACGGTGCCCCAATGAAGCACGCAGGACATATTTTAACCGTGTTCCGCAAAGAGCCAGACGGTCATTGGGTGCTTTTTCGGGACGCGAATATGCTTATGAAGTCCTGAGGTTTAGTTGCTCAGGATATGCAGCACGGCGCTCATCATGGCGGGCAAATCCTTCGGCGCCTGAGCGGTGACCATGCGGCCGTCGACGACGCAGGGTTCGTCGACCCATTCGGCCCCGGCGTTGATCAGATCGTCTTTGATCGCGGGAACGCTGGTGACACGTTTGCCTTTCACGATTTTGGCACTGATCGGAACCCAGCCGGCGTGGCAGATGTACGTGACGACGGCGCCGGCTTTCCAAGCGGCGGCAACCAGTTCGTTTCCGGCGGGATAGCGGCGCAATTTATCGGGCGCAAATCCGCCGGGGACGACCAGCACCTTCACTTGCTTGGGATCGATCTCTGAAAAGTCTGCGTCGGATTTGACGGGATATCCTTCTTTGGAGGTGTATGTTTCGCCCTTTTTGGGAGCGACGACTTTAACCTCGTAGCCAGCTTCAATGAGGCGCAGGCGCGGGTAATGCAATTCGAGATTTTCGTAGATGTTTTCGGCGAAAACGACGGCTAGACCCTTGGATGCTGTGGACATGATTTTGCTCCTGACTTGGGGTTTAATCTAAAATTGCGAACTCAACATTTATTTGAACGGCCGCGTTCGTGCGGCTGCGATTGTTATCGCTTTTTCGCGACCAGAACTTTTGTGCTCGGGCCTCGAGGAAAGACTCGTGTCCAGAACAATTCGGGCCAGTACATGGATGCGCCCATCGCGCCGCCCAGCGTTTCACCGAGGCCCACATGCTTACCAATTTTAAAGGGAAGTTTTGTCAGCGACCAGCTTGTTTTAAAGGCGAGTTTTGCGAGGCCGGATAAATCGGTCGGTGAGTTCATCGTGACGAACAAGGGCCGCACCGACAACACGTCGAACCCGCGCGCCGATAAAGCAGCGGTGTAAGACTGGAGTGTTCTGCGCCGAACATGCCTTCCGGCGGTTTCAACGTTTTGACATTTATCGAATATAACAGTGTATCCCCCCGGTTTTAGGGCTGCATTGATGTTATCCAGCGCACCATTCCATCCAGCGTCATCCACGAGATGGAAAAGCACGTCGAAAGCCGTAACGAGATCAAAACTGCCCACCGCTGGACCCAGAGGCAAGGGCTGAGCGATGTCGGCTTTGCTGAACGTCCAATCCGCGGGGAACCGTTCAGTTGCGGATTTCACGGCGATATCGGTGATGTCAAAACCGGTGACGTGAGCGGCTCCGCGTTCGCGCCAGAGGTCGAGGTAGAATCCGGTGCCGAAACCTAATTCCAAGATACGCGATTGGTTGATCGAGATGTTAGAAGTCCGCAGTGTTCGGAGCAAAACGGCGCGTCGCACCTTATAGGCCCAACGATTGAACGAAAGCCCCACGCCTGCGTGGCCCACGCCGGAAAGCGAAAAATCTTTCTCAAGGCGCTGATTCCAAAAGCGGTCGTTTTCGTATTTCGGGTGCTTGTCCGCATTGGCATCGGACGGGGCCCGTTCGGCTGAGGACATGGTACTGAGGCCATCCATTATAATGAGGCAATTTGCATTAAAATCGAGTATTGCACCGACATATTATAAACTATTGAGCGGGTTTTGACACAAAAAGATTGTCCAGACGCACGGATTCCAGTTCTCATATGTATAGCACACAAGAAAAGTGTTCTTAAGTTGGGTCGAGATCGCCTGTAATGACGAGCGGCCAAGACTTTTCTTCGGCGCGGAGTTTAGCTTAATTAAAGCCAAATTTTTTTTTGTGATTGAACGAAAAGTCATTTGAGCATAAAATGGTAAATCTTAGTGTTCTAAATTTGCGCAACATTCTTACGCCACGCCTCTAAGGTCGCGGCGCAGGCGTACTTTGTTGAATCGGAACGCTATTTATCTCGGATTCAGGTCTGAGCTGCGGAGAACGGAAGATGAATGCAAGTTTGGCTTTGAAGTCGGCGATTGTGTTTGCCATTGCCATGCTGGTCGGGAACTGGATCTTCACGGGGTCCTTGCGCCCGGTCGCCAGCACCAAAGTTGCTCTAG
>JBBQYF010000309.1:0-2374 GCA_038208955.1 Elusimicrobiota bacterium | reverse complement strand
CTTCCGAGGGCCCATCCCGTAAGACCCCAGACAATCATCAAGCCAAGGTCGAAATCGGCATCTTGGACCAAGTTTAACCCCATTGTCACGGTCGCCAATATTGCCGGCAACCATGTAAAGAGGCGATGCACAAAGGGGACGGGAATTTTGGGTTCCTTTGGAGCAGGCAGCTTTTTCTCTTTCACCGGCCGCGGTGCCTGAGATTTCTTTTTCGGCACGGCCGGGGCCGCTGGCGGCGCAGGTTGTTTTGGCTCGGGTAAAGGCGCCGCTTCGACGGTGATCTTTGGTGCCGGCAACGTTTCTACAGGAGCGTCGGGAGCCGCCGGTATTGACGAGGGGGCCGGTACCGGTTCCGGAGGAGGGACAGGCAGGACCTCTGACGATGGCAAAACGACGGGAACCTCAACCGTCGGAGAAATCAGGAGAGCGGGCGACTCCCGCGGCAAATTCTCAGTGACGACGGGGCGCGTTACGGCTATCGGTTTTGACTGCTTTGGAATAGATCGCTTGGGCATAAAGAAAGCTGCGATTTTACTGAACAAGCTTGGTCCCTTTGGCTTGACGGGTTTGGTTTCGAAGCTGACCGCACGGGGGAGCATGGCACTTTTTGTTTTTGGTTTGGGTGCCGTTTGTTCCAGCAACAGTTTTCGAAATTCGTCCTCCGGGACGACCTCGGGAGGGACTCGCTGAGTCGACTGCTTCGTGGACAGCGATGCCAGCTCCTCAACGATAATCGGCGGAACAATCGCCTCTTTGACTTCAACGGGAGTTGCAGGCGACCCCTCCGGCGGAGGAGTTGGCTTATGTTCCGGCTGAACTATTGGCGGAGTTGGAGGTTCGCTTACGGGCGCGACGGATATGGTCGCAGAAAGATCCGGGGAGGGTTCCGTCGGCTGAATCGGCGGTTTTGCCAATGGCGTGGCAGGGAACTCGGCGGCAACCGGCGTTGATGGAACGGTTGTCAAATTCTCGGGCTGCACAAGAGGGACCGTTTCCGGAAGCGTTGCTTTCCCCATGGGAGCGGCCACGACTTCCGGTGAGACGATCGGCGCCGGGGATTCTTTTGGCTCAACGGGTGCGGTAGCGGCCACCTGTGGTTCTTGCGGGCCGGCGTCGTCTGGCAACGTCGCGGGCGGTGGTAACGGTTCGACCGATTCAAATAAATTTTGACGTTTTTTAGTTCTGGGAGGTTTGGCCACTGTCTCGGGTTTTGGGTGACCGCCCAGCGTATCGGCGACGCGGTCGAGAGCCGAGGCCATCCCGCGAATAATACCCGCGACGCCGGTATCGTTAGGACGTTCCCGCGTAGACGAGGGTTCCGAACCCATCTCGGGATCGCCGGTCGAATGCAACATGGCATCCATAAGAACGCGCAACGCACTCTCAACACCTTCGTCGAAACTTTTTAGCTGAATGAGGTCAAGCCAATAAATTTGGTCCGTCGGACAGAGTGTGAGGACGACTTGCCGGCTTTGTACGCGGCCGTGATGCAATTTCTGAGAGCACTTCGGACACCAAAGCGCCGTCGGCAAAAGTAAATGTTGAGTTTCCGCCAGCGCCGCTTCACATTTTTCTTTATTGTCGCTGAGCGCGGCCAGCAGCGTGGCATCGATGAACAGGAATTCGCAGGACGGGCAGCGGTCGAAGCTGCCACGCGGAGAAACCAGGGTCTCCATCGTCTGGCCTTCGCAGGCAGGGCAAGGAAAATTCGAGAGAAATTTACTCACGAATAGAGCATAACAGCCAGCGGATCACGGATCAACAGGGGGTTACCGGGAACGTCGCGCGGCCAGCCAAGCCGTCATTTTGGGGACCGCTAAGGTGTTGACGATATCGGCGGGTGTCAGGCCACCTTTTCGGGCGATCCCGACGGCGCGGCCAAAACCGTGCAGATCACGGCGGCTGTGAGCGTCTGGATTGCAGCTGAATAGACAACCCCATTCCTTCGCTTTCGTCAGTTGGCGCCAATCCAATTCCAGCCGGTCCGGCAAGGCATTGATTTCCACGGCCACACCCTCACCGGCAGCGGCTTGCAGAACCTGGGTTAAATCCAGCGCGTAAGGCGGTCGGCGCAGCAGCAATCGGCCGGTGACATGGCCCAGGTGGGTAACGTATTTATTTTTCAGCGCTCGAATAATGCGCGCCGTCATTTCCGCTTCGGGTGTTTTGAAAAATGAATGGACGGAGGCAATGACGAAGTCGTAATGCTCAAGAACGTCATCCGGATAATCCATTGACCCATCTTTTAAAATATCGCACTCGCTTCCCCAATAAATGTGGATTTTAAATTGCTTGCGGAACTTTTTGATCGCCTCGCCTTGTTCACGGACCCGCTCAACGGAGAGGCCGCCCGCATACGTGGCGACTTGCGAAT
>JBBQYF010000308.1:0-2382 GCA_038208955.1 Elusimicrobiota bacterium | reverse complement strand
ATCTCCCCGTGTATACAAATCCAAGTCGAAAGGCGCTCAGGAAGCCCATGAAGCCATTCGCCCAACGTCGATTGCCCGCACGCCGGAATCGGTAAAAGCCTTTCTCAGTTCGGAGCAAAATCGACTTTATGATTTGATCTGGCGGCGATTCGTCGCGAGCCAAATGGCCGACGCCATTTTCGACACCATAGGTGTCGACGTCCACGCGCAAACGCCCGGAGCGTCATCCCCCGCGATTTTTCACGCCAGCGGACGAACCGTCAAAGCCGCCGGCTTTTTGAAAGTGTACTCCGACGCTGACGATAAAGAAGCGGCCGAAAAAACCGAGGGTCAAAAACTGCCTTCGCTTCAGGAGACGGACGCGCTCACGTTAGTCAAGCTCAATTCGGATGAGCATCGCAGCGAACCGCCGCCGCGCTTCAATGAAGCCAGCCTAATTAAGATGCTCGAGCGTCACGGGATCGGCCGGCCGTCGACTTATGCTCCGATTTTGCAGACGATCATCGGTCGCGGGTACGTGCGGGACGAAAACCGGCGCCTGTTCCCGTCTGAGCTGGGAGCGATTGTCACAGATTTGCTGAAAGGACATTTTCCAGAAATTGTGGACTTGAGTTTTACGGCCCGGATTGAGGAGCGGTTGGACGAAGTCGCTCAAGGGCAAACCGTCTGGTCCGACGTTATCAAAGAATTTTACGATCCATTCATTAAAGAGTTAGCCACGGCCCAGACCGCCATTACCACTAAACCTTATGAGCCCCGGGAATCCGGCGAGATGTGCGAAAAATGCGGCGCCCCCATGCTCATTCGCGAAAGCCGATTTGGACGATATATGTCCTGCAAAACTTACCCCGCTTGCAAAAATAAGATTTCGCTCGACGCGGCGGGCAAAAAGATTATGCCCGAGGTGACCGACCGCAAATGTGAAACCTGTGGCAAGATGATGGTCAAACGATTTGGTCGGCGGGGCCCGTTCCTCGCCTGCTCGGGTTATCCCGATTGCCGTTCGACCTGTTCCATCGATAAGGAAGGGAATATTTTGTTTCGTCCGCCGCCCCAGGTCACGGACAAAAAATGCGAAAAATGCAGCAAGCCGATGCTGTTGCGCGTCGGAAAACGCGGTCCTTTCTTGACATGCTCCGGCTTTCCGCGCTGCCGGAACCTAAAAAAAGCCGCCTAACCAGCCGACGGGCGGTGAAAGTCATTTCTCCCCGTGATGAGACGACGCTAAACGGCTCGCGCCACTCGCCTTAAATCGCTCCTATTCGCGTACTATAATGACGCATGTTGATTCCATGCGAAGCGGCGGAATGGATAAACTAGCTCAAAGGTTTCTTCTTTATTTACGCGCAGAACGCAATTCTTCAGCGCATACGCTGCGAGCCTATCGGCACGATCTCGACGCCTATCTTGTTTTTCTGCAGGAAAAGTATCCCGGCCTTTCATTGGAACGAAACCACCGCTTAGTTGTCCGCGATTACCTCGGCCAGTTGCATAGCCAAAATCTGAAGCGAGCGACATTGCTCCGGTCCGTCGCGGTGCTCCGGTCCTTTTATAAATTCTTAGCGCGCGAAGAAATCGTTCCACGGACACCCTTTGTCAATCTTCCCATGCCGAAACGCGAAAAGCGCTTACCTCGCTATATCACTGAAGTGGATATGCAGGCCTTACTAGACTTGCCTCTCCAAAGCCAAGAACCCATGGCTTTGCGCGATTCCGCATTGATGGAACTCCTTTATTCCTCGGGACTTCGCATTTCGGAGCTTTGCGGACTGAACATTGAAGACATTGATATGTGGGGTGGGTTGGTCAGGGTGTTTGGGAAAGGGAGCCGTGAACGTCTGGTACCGCTTGGTCTTCCAGCGCAAAAGCGAATCCACGCCTATCTAGCGGCGCACCCGGGGGGCGAGCGCAAGAGCGGACTGCTCTTTGCCAATCATCGTGGTCAGCGTCTGGGTGACCGCGGCGCGCGGCTTATCGTCGAAAAATGGGTGCGCCGGGCGGCATTACGGCAGCACATAAGCCCACACGCCTTTCGCCATTCTTTCGCCACCCACCTCCTCGACCGGGGATGCGATTTAAAGGCGGTCCAAGAGATGCTGGGACACCGCCAGCTCACGACGACTCAGACATACACGCATGTGACCCCGGAGCATTTAAGGAAGGTCTACGAACAATCCCATCCCCGAGCATAACATTCCGCCAGCCGTTGCCTGGAGAGGAGATCCAAATATGGCTTTGCAGGGGCCCCAAAGGCATTTGTAACACAAGTAACGAAAAGCGAAAAAGCATTGACAATACAACTAGCCGCGGCTAGACTTAGCCCAGTCTAGAGCACAACAAACGAACGGGAGATTTACACATGAAGACGCGAATTTTATTAAT
>JBBQYF010000307.1:0-2516 GCA_038208955.1 Elusimicrobiota bacterium | reverse complement strand
TGAGTGTTGATCACGCCAACGATCCATACGGCGGTGACGATAAATGCCAGCCAATGGGGAGTGATGAACTTAATTCGCATGTCAAAAAACATCAGACATAGTGCGGCCAGCAACTGAACAACAAGCTTTAGTCGGTAGCCTAGACCTTTGGGCGCCAAATCATCGACCAATCCCAGTAACACGATAATAATCCCGCCATAGAAAATGCCGCGCAGGGAGCGCAGTGTTCCCGTCGGAAAGTTGGTGAAGAGGCGGGCGGCGACAAGCGAAGCCCCGAAGGCGATCGTTACGGCAATACCCCCCAGATAAGGCACGGCTTGCTTGTGGGTTTTGACGTTGCTGAGCGGCCGGTCCAAAATATTAAATCGCAGCGCAATCCAGCGCATTATGGGAGTGAGGGCGGCGGAAAGGACCAAGGCCAGCAAGAAACAAGTTAAAAACAGTCGATCGGAGGATGCCGTCATAGAGCGAATACTTCGCAAGCGCGATCTTTATAAAGGGAATGCGCGAGGTGGGTGAGCAAATGCGTCCAGTTCTCCTGCCCATGCGGCGACCATGGGAAAATGTTATAGGCCCGGAGACGGTCCATTTCCGAGTAGTTGATTACAAGGTGGGTGATGCCCCGGTTTCTTAAAGTTTGGCGCAACGCTCCTGCGTCAGCGGCTTGATTAGCCCAACCGGCCAGCGGGTTCGAGTTGAAAACGGGCGTCACGATCACCGGCTTATGATAATAATAACCGCGTTGGTCCCCCACCACGTAAACGAGGATGTCCTCAGGCAATTGATGATTGATGTACTCGGCTGCTCCATAATAAGGATGATCGAGTTGCCGCATTAGGTACTCGCCGCGTGTTTCCAATCCAAAAACGACCGAAAACGAAGACAACAATCCGGCGATGTGAAAAAATATCAAAAACCCGGAGATAATCCATAGAGCCAGGAGCAGGCGCGCCCCTGAGCGAACCAGCCCTCCGGCCCGCACTGCACCCGTGAGCCAGGCGTGAACGGACAAGACCGAGAGGATCGGCGCGAGAGGAAGGAGAAAACGCAGTACCGGCCGGCTGACCCCCCAAGGAATTAAAAAAAGAACGGAATAGGCGAGAAGCCATTTCGCAATGGGCGATTGTTTCGGAGCCAGCCAAAGTGCGGGTAAAAAGGCGAAAAGGGGAGCCCATCCAAAGTCCCCAAGAACATCCATCCCACGTCCAAAATGCGATCCATGCACCGCCGCATCCCAGAGAAGAAAGGGAAGGTGCCACAAGGAACGCGGCTGATATTCCATTAAGCCGGAGAAGTAGCCGGCGGCCGCCTGTCCGACCCATGGACTCAAGGATTTTAAACTCCAGCGATAGAAAAAGGGAAATACGGGGTTGCCCACATAATGCCAATTCTTGATCAGCCAGGGCATCATCATGGCTACGGCCGGGAGCCCGTAAAGCATGGCGTTTCCGGCGATCGACCGCAGCGGTCTCTGACGGCTTTCCCAGATCACGAGGATGAAGCCGATCGCAAAGGAAATCGCCCCCGTATATTTAACGCCGATCGTCCAACCCGCCAGAAGCCCGGCAATAATTAAAAGTCCAGGGCTCGGTCGTTGGATCCACAAACACAAAGCGTAAAAACTGACAAAACTAAATAAGGCGAGACCGATGTCGACATAACCCCCCGAGCTAAGGAGGAGCGTCGCCGGCATGACGGCCACTAGCGCCGCCGACCACCAGCCAGTCCGGGCATCAAAAAAACGGTTACCAAACGAGAGCACCGCGCCTACGAGACAAACTGCGAGCGACCACCCGATAAAGTTTGCCAAAGTATCATTGGCAAGCAAAAAACCGTACGTCCAGAGCATCTCGAGATTTTGTGGAAAAGCGGAGTAAATCATCGTTGGCAAACCCAGCCAATGATGAGCTTGAACGTACAGCGCAGGCAGTGCGTAATGATAAACGAGCGTGTCGTAGTATGTCGGAGGAGTGAAGATTAGGAGGGCCGAAGTAACGGCCGCGAACGCGCTCAGGCATTGAGCGACTGGCACTTGGTTCGTGAAAAGGGACGTGTCGCGACCTGACACTCGGAGACGCAGCTCCCGCAGGGATGCTAGACTAAAATAAACGCCGGTGACCAGTAAGGCGAGGGCTCCCCGCCTGGACCAAAATCCGATGACGCCCAGACCGATCATTAGAAAAGAGACGACCCCGAAACCGCTAACGACCGCAAACATACCCCATTCCAGGGCGGAGCAACGCTCGTCTATCCATCGGCGGCAAAGAAGACCGCCCCATCCCAGGAATCCTAGCAGCGTTATCCCGCCGATGACGAACAATAAAGTCATCGAAAAAATGGGGTTTGGAACCGGAAGCTGCGTGAAGTAGGCCCAAGCAAACATCGCCCAGAACCCCAGCAGCCCGGCGACGGTCAGCGGGGTTCGAATAGAGCGGAGCGCCATAATCCGATTCGGTGAAGGTGATATCGCAAGACGCTGCGGAGAGATTCCAAACCGTAGCGCACACTGCGGCTAA
>JBBQYF010000306.1:0-2526 GCA_038208955.1 Elusimicrobiota bacterium | reverse complement strand
AAAACGCCCGAGACAACGACTACCGCAGCCAAACTTGAACCGCCCCCACCGGTTGTCGGAAAAAATGAGGGCGCTACAGGCGGTCCATCAAGCGCGACGACGATTCCCGACAATGTCGGTACGGGTGCGGTCTCGGGGACTCCCGGCATCAGCCCCAACGGTCCGACAAACCATTAGATCGAGTTAAGATCTTTGGCGCGTTGGGCTGCCCGCGCTTTACGGTCAGCTTCAAATTTTCTCTGTTTTTGGAGGCGGCGTTCATTTTGTTCGGCAATTTTATCAAGCCGCCAGTTTTCGTAATCGTTTTTTAATCCCGGATCCACTTCCATGCCCCCGGCGACAATCAAGTTGGATGATTTCGGCATTGTGGGGGAAAACTTTGGATCTTGGCTTCGCCACTTATTGGCACCTCGCGGCGGACCTTTGGGTGCCACAACGACTTTCTCATCCTTCATTTTTTTCGTCAATTTCATCAACCGACTCAGCGGATCTTCTTCTTCGATTTTCTTCTTCACGTGGCCTCCTGGTTGCGGCATGATATCGGCATTCATTATTAAAACCTATAGTGGGTTCAATAACCAGCCTTTTACGACCTTTAAAGTCTTGTAACCGACCTCTCTGGCGATGGTTCAAATGGATAAGCGTTAATCTCTTTCCTGGGAGGGTCTATGACGGATACCACCAAGGTCGTTGCCAGCCTGAACGAATTAATCGAAATCTGTGTGGACGGAGAAAAGGGATTTCGGACGGCAGCCGATGGGGTTCAAGAAGCAGAACTCCGCGCGTTGTGCCTTCAGTGCGCCAACCAGCGAGCCAAATTTGCTAATGAACTTAAGGACGAAATACGCCAATACAATACTCAGCCGAAGGACGACGGTTCCGTCTCCGGCGCCATCCAACGTGGCTGGATGAACATTAAGGCGATGGTATTGAATAACGACGAGAATCAGATTATTGCCTCCTGCGAGGAAGAAGAAGACCGCGCCAAGGCGGCGTATGAAAAAGTGCTCGCTTCCTATCTTCCACCCAATGTGACGGGCCTCGTCCAACGACAATACACCGAAATAAAGGCGGTTCATGACCGGTTTAGCGCCATGCAGAAAATGTCCCACCCGTGACCCTGTGGACGGGGGCGCGGAAGTTGATATTCGGATTAAGCGGCACACAGACTACCCAGTCGACCCTTTGTTTGTCGATCGGTGGTCGCCGCGGGCGATGTCGGCACGGCCGATTGACCCGCAGGAGCTGATGTCGCTTTTCGAAGCTGCTCGTTGGGCCCCGTCGTCGAACAACAACCAACCTTGGCGATTCGTATATGGGAGGCGCGATACACCGCACTGGGATCCGCTTTTCAAACTTCTCAACGAACATAATCAAATGTGGGTCAAAAATGCCGCGGCATTGATTTACGTTATTTCCAAAAAAACTTTCGATCAATCGGGCAAGCCCAGCCGCACCCATTCGTTCGATGCGGGCGCGGCCGCGATGAACCTGTCTCTGCAGGGACACCTACGCGGTTGGGTTGTGCACGGGATGGAAGGATTTAATTATGATCGCGCCCGAGAAGTTCTCGAGGTGACGGAGGGGTTCGATGTCGAGGCGGCGTTTGCCGTAGGCCTGCCGGGGGATCCGACGGCATTGCCGCGAGCGTTGCAGGCCCGCGAGCTGCCATCAGAGCGGAAACCACTCTCGCAAAGCGTATTTGAAGGCCGTTTGGCGACAGGAAACGAAAATGAATAAATTCGGGGGAAATAATGGAGAATCTAAAGGGGCTCAAGGTCGCCGTACTAGCCACGGACGGATTTGAAGAATCAGAATTACTCGAACCGGTTCGCGCTTTGCGCGAAGCCAACGCCGAAGTAACGATCCTGTCACCGAAAACCGGAGAAATCCAAGGTGTTAAGCACCTCCAAATGGGACAACGGATTAAGGTGGACAAAAAATTGACTGAAGGGATGGGTGAATACTTTGATGCCGTTCTCCTGCCGGGCGGTGCGGTGAACGCCGACCAATTGCGCGTTGAGCCCGCCGTCAAATCGTTCTTGCAATCGATGGAAAAAGCTAAGAAACCAATCGCCGCTATTTGTCATGCGCCCTGGGCGCTCATCTCGGCGGGGATCGTCAAGGGGCGGACTCTGACGAGTTATTTCACCATCCAAGACGATATTCAAAATGCCGGGGCGCTATGGCGTGACGAAGAGGTGGTTTCCGACGGCAATTGGGTGACTAGTCGCCAGCCAAAGGATATTCCCGCGTTTACCCGAGAACTACTTAAACTCTTTGCCAACGCTCCCAGACCTTCGCATGCTCGTTGATGGCGCTAGTGAACCGGGTTTGTCATGAGTAAAGCGTTTACGAGTGAAGACGATACCGCCGATTTTTACATCGAGCCGGCACCCCTGCCTCCGGGTGTTCCCAATTATATTACGCCGGCCGGTAAAAAGGCCTTTGAAGACCGTATCGCGGCCCTGGAATTATGGCGTCGTGATCGTCCTGATGACGATGTGCAGTCTCGAACGGAGCGCC
>JBBQYF010000305.1:0-2556 GCA_038208955.1 Elusimicrobiota bacterium | reverse complement strand
GAGCGGTCGTTCTTGCCGAGCCGCATGACCGAACCCTTGCCGAACTGGCGCTCGATTTGCGAGAGCGCGGCCGACAGGGCCTTGGTCTTGTCCATAGACGTTCCTTCGACGATACGCAGGGCGGCGGGGGCCATAGTCGTGCTCCTTATGACGGGGATTCGCCACCTGGACAAACGGCCTGCGCCGCAGGCTGTCTTCTGGTGACGGACCGGAATCGGGCCTCATCAAGGACCATCCGATGGGGAACACTGTACCCTATTTGTTCTCCGTTCGCAATATGTTCTTTTGGTGTAGCGGGTACTGTCCGCATTTAAGCCTATGTGTCCTAAGTTGAATTGGAGACTGTCCTAATTAGGAAAAAGCGCCTTTAGCGCGCATGTTCTCGCCGCCGACGCTAGGCAATCCGACGGCTATGTCTCATTCGGTTGCCCGGAGGCGACACCATGAAAACTCGCATTGCGATCATCGCTGCACGTGCAGGCGCTCTACTCTGCGGCGGCTTACTGACGATCACCGCGACGACGATCGCGCTCGCGCAAAATGGGGGGCAGATCGACGCTCTTACCGACGGCCTCCTCGGCCGTCAGCCCCTTCCGTCAACAGCAAAGAGCGATAAGAGAGGGGCCACCAATTCGGACGGCTTCAAAATTCGCGAAAACGAAAGCCCGCTCCCGGAAGGTCGAACGAAAACGCAAGGCGGGCGTATCCCGGGAGAAAAAACGTTCCTTGATGGCACGAGTTCGTTCGGGGTTCCATAGTTAGCCCGTAAGCAAACCGTTGCGTTCAATCAGAGGCCGCCTGAGTGGCGGCCTTTTCAATTATGGAATGCTATGGCCCTTGATGCGAAGAGCCGACAGATCGCGAACGTCATCGCAGTGAGCAGCCTAACTGAATTCGCGCGTCTATTTCTTTTGATCGTGATTGAACAACGACGGCTTTTGTCCACCAGCCATGCTGAGTTTGGTAGATTCCGTGCCCGTTTTTTCAGACGGCTGAACCGACGGGTTATTGGTCACGACCTGCGGCGGGAGAGGAAGATTTGCCTGATGTTTTGGGGCCGGGGTTTGGTGTCCGCCGGCGGACTTGATAGTCGCAACATCGCCGGAGAGCACGCCGCCTTTCTCGATCTCGATGTCACCGTATGAAGCAGAGCCCTCAATACGGCCTGTTTTTCGGAGCGATAGGCAAATTTTAGCTTCAATATGGTCGAAGATTTTTCCTTGAATGTCCGCTTGATCGACGCTGACCTTGCCCGTGATGGTGCCGCTGGGACCGACCAAGAGGTCTTTCGCGATTATTTCGCCATCCACCGTACCGTGGACAACTACTTTCTCCGGGGCGTTGATAGACCCTTTGAAGACCACGCCTTCGCCGAAATAAGCGCAACTGGCTTGGCCAGCTTCGCTCGACTTGCTCGAATTGAAATCACTCATCACCGCACTCCAATGCACGCCTGCTGATCTACCTACCTTTTTACGTCATAAATCGTCCAATTGTGAAGAATATCGCTCGAACGGAGCTGAACCTTAAGAAAGGGTTAACGACTGAGATGGCTTGGGGCACAGCCCGGTTTGGGCGGATTTCTCCGCAGCCGAGGCTTTCGATGATCCCGAGACAGCGGCGCGACTAACCACGCATATTCTCGCTCACGATCTGTCTGCCCGGACTCGGCGCATCGATCGGCCCTTTAGTAGACGAGCAGAAGCTCTTACTTTTTCGTTTTCCGCTTGGTGCTTTTGCGGGCCGTCGAACGCGTTCGCGTTACCGTTTTGATTTCCTGGTGCGGCCTGCGTTGAATGCCGATCAAATCCTCCTTGGCTTTACCAATTGCCTTCAATAATTCATCCAGCTTGGCTTCGATAATTTCACTGTCGCGATTTTGCGTGGCTTGCAGGATAAAAACCATCCAGAAGGGCGTTAAAGCCAACACCATATCAAGCCATGTGCGATGAGCATCGGACCACTTGAAATACGGTCCCAACATTGCCCACACAAAAAACAGAAGAACAGATAGGCCGAACACGACTGGCGATCCCGCCAATTCGGAGGTCAGTCGGAAAAAACGCGAAACTTTTTTCTAAACTTTGAGTCTGCCATTTATAATCTCGCCTGCATTGCGATTGCCGATGATGCGGATTTACGTGCTTGTTTCACGCGCGACAAACGAAACTTATTCACCGCTCTCTGCGAGCGCCAATGCTGGAACTCGCACAGGATAATGACACCCTTTAATCAAGCGCGGGCCCACGCAAATATCCCGTGCGCGCCGGGTGGCGGCCGGGGGTGAGCAAGCCCCGCAGCGCGCGAGGCCTTCGTTCGGCGCCCTCAAACGAATGAGGGGCAATGGAGCGCCGCGAGGCGCAACCTTGTTGTCGTCGCGCCGGGGGACTGCCATTGCGAATGGCAAAACCTCAGGCGCGCACCGCCTTGCGGCGCTCCATGGCGCGAATGCTCCAGCACGAACGTGCCGGCCCATCCGCTGCGGCTTTTCTGTCTGAGGGACCGCTCTTCCGGGTGCGGGATCCGAAACACCTTTTGGGTGTTCGTTCATCCCGG
>JBBQYF010000304.1:0-2566 GCA_038208955.1 Elusimicrobiota bacterium | reverse complement strand
GATCCGCAATCATCAATTTAATAAGGTCGAGCTGGTTCAGTTTGTGAAGCCGGAAGAATCCTTGGAAACACTCGAACTTTTGACCGCCAGCGCCGAAAAAATTCTCTACAAGCTGAGGATTCCCTACCGCGTTGTCGCACTCTGTACGGGCGACCTGGGATTTTCATCGGCCAAAACCTATGACCTCGAAGTCTGGATGCCGGGGGAAATGTCGGAAGAAGGGGGCGGTCGAGGTCGGTGGCGGGAAATCTCATCCTGTTCGACGTTTACGGATTTTCAAGCGCGGCGCATGAACATTAAATTTAAACGCGCCGATGGCAAGAAAGAATTGGTTCATACTCTTAACGGCTCGGGGGTCGCTATCGGCCGGACGTTCGCCGCCATCCTAGAAAATTATCAACAACCCGATGGTTCCGTCGTCGTGCCCGACATGTTGCGGCCTTACCTTAACAGCGAGAAAATCGAGAAATTCTCGGGATCCTAGCCGTCATTTTAGCCCCTGTCGTTACCAATAATCTTTAGCAACTCGGCACCAAATAAACGGCGTTTTTGCTCGCCAATACCCCAGATGGCGAGTAAGGCTTGTTCAGTCTTGGGTTTCTTGTCGCACAGCTCGTCTAAGGTGCGGTCCCAAAAAAGGGTATAGGGGGGAACGCTCAGTTCGCGCGATCTCTGCAGCCGCCAGTGACGCAGACTTGCCGCTAATGACAAATCGGACGAAGCCTGGCCTACCGCCGTCCCCACGTTTTTGGGGCGCCGCTTTTTGTCGGTCTTTGAGTCAGCCGGTTCTAATCGAAGCGGGGGCAACTTGGCTTTTTCGTGGTTCAGCATGACCCGTCGCCCGTTTTCGCTGACGGCGAGGACAGGAAAGCGCAAGCCGCTTTGATGAAGATAACCCTGTCGAATCAAGGCTTGAACGAGTATTTGCACTTGGCGTTTGCTGAGCGCGCTTAAACGGCCGAAGGTGGGCAGCTTATCGTGACCGCGCTCCCGAATGCCGCTCGTGTCCGAGCCGGTGACGAGATCGACCAGTTGCGCACTGCCGAAACGTCCTTGTAGACGCGCCGCTCCCGACAAGAGGATGCGAACCGTTTCCTGCATGGCTTCATCGACACTGTTGGCTTCCGGAGCGTTGCAGTTGTCGCAATGGCCACAGCCCGACGGGAGGGTTTCGACATCGCCGAAATAATCCATGATCGCGCGCTGCCGACAAGAGGCACTGTAGGCGTAGCGTCGCATGAGATCCAATTGATCCTGGCGGTGGCGTTCCCAGCCCGCTTGCTTACCCGCCGTTACAGATCCAACCGATTGGCGATTGAAAAATTCGTGAATGGCGACATCGGCCGGGCTGTGAAAAAGCAGGCAACGGGCGTTCAGCGAATCCCGACCGGCGCGACCGGCTTCCTGGTAATAGGCTTCGACGGTGCCCGGCATCTGGGCATGAATGACGACGCGCACGTCGGGGCGGTCGACGCCCATTCCAAACGCATTGGTGGCGACAAGGATAACCAGGGCATCGTCACGAAAATGGCCATGCGCCTCTTCGCGTGCGGCCGTATCGTATCCAGCGTGATAGCCGAAAGCGGGCAGCTTGGCCTCTTGAAGTTCGGCGGTGAGATCTTCCACGCGCTGGCGGGAAGAACAGTAGACGATCATCGCGCCTCCGGCCGGGACGTTCGCGAGCGCGGTTGCTTCAGCGATAATTTTTTGCGACCGCCTTTTTTCGGAGGGCTCCATGACCGCTTCCAGTGCCAAGTTGGGCCGGTAGAATCCATGCACACGAACGAGTGGCTCCCGGAGACGGAGATTGGCGACGATTTCTTTTTGAACAAGGGGCGTCGCCGTAGCGGTGAAGGCCGCCATGGGAACCGCCCAGCGCTCTTTAATTTGTCCGAGCGCCTGGTAGTCTGGCCGGAAATCGTGACCCCATTGGGCGATGCAATGCGCCTCATCAATGACAATGTAGTCCGGGATGGCGCCTTCGAGGGCCGCCATGAACGCATTATCGGAAAAGCGCTCGGGAGCGACATAGAGAAAACGCAACTCGCCGCGGCGCCATTGGCCCAAGGCTTCCTCGCGCCCTCGCGCTCCGACCTGGCTGTGCAGCACGGCGGCGGAAACCCCCGACAATGTCAGCTTTTGAACTTGGTCGTTCATGAGGCTGATCAGCGGCGAGACCACAAGACAACGCCGCTGAGCCTCCACGCCGGGATATTGATAACACAGGGATTTACCGCTGCCCGTCGCCATGACGCCGAGCAGATCCCGGCCGCTGCGAATTGCGCCAATTAATTCTTCCTGGCCAGGGCGAAAGGCGCTGTGGCCAAAGATCGATTTAAGAAGTGGGGAAATCATGCGTTTCTTACAGTATAGCCTCAGGACGTCTTTCAGTTCTCAGTTCTCTAACTTTCCGCGATCGGCGCTGGTGGACTGAACCCCTTACGCTGGACAGGTCCTGACAGACATGGCTGCATGCCTTTTTTGATTTAGTGCTGCCTCGAATTCGTCAGGACTCCGGTAGCCGATACCGGAATGTAGTCTCTTGGCGTTGTACACCGCTTCAATA
>JBBQYF010000303.1:0-2632 GCA_038208955.1 Elusimicrobiota bacterium | reverse complement strand
AACGCTGTGCCCTATGTCGAATTATCCCCCAATGGCATGATTAAAATGGCGGTCAAGAATGGTCCGGCGGAGGAATATTTCTTGGCCGAATACCGGTCGCGCACGAGCGGCGCAATCTATGACAAAAATATTCCCGGCGACGGCCTACTGATATGGCACGTGGATGACGCGATCACAAGCACCCGGGGAGTGACGGTCACAAATAGCAATATATCGAACACCGTGAATACGGGAAATCCGCATTTTGGCGTTTCCATTGTTACTCAGGATAACTCGAAAATTTCAAATACCAACCAAGGCGGGCCCGGCAACGCGTTTACGAACGGCAAAAACTTTATTCCGCCTCAGTCAAATACGTTCAGCGGTGCGCCCTCCGGAGTCAACCTGGTTAATATTTCCGGCGTCGGCACGCCCACGGTGACCTGCACCGTCGCTAATTTTGACGTGAGCCCGACACAGAGCATCCTCAAATTTCTGAATTATCCCAATCCCGCCGGCAGGGGATACCCCCACCCCTCGGGAGAGGGCCACACGACGATGCAATTCCAACTGACTCGTCCCGCCGCCGATTACACCATCAACATCTACACGCTGAGCGGGGACCTGGTTCGCAAGGTGGGACCGGATGCGATTGCCCTCAACGTTCAGCGCTCTGCCGATAACAAATGGGTGTATGAATTTGATTGGGATTTAACGAACGGCAACGGGGCAATGGTGGCGCCGGGAGTTTACTTATATCTCGTGCGCGCCGATGGCCAGACGCAAACCGCCAAAGCCGTTATCATTCGCTAACGGACTAGATCACCCGCTGCATCAGATATATGGCCATTACCGAAAACGTCGCATTGGATGTCCACCCCGCTACCCAAGGGGGGATCCGGCCCGCTTCTCCGAAGGACTGACAAACCGACGTTAACCCCCAGTATAAAAAAGCCACCCCCAATGCGTAGGCAAAGGTCTGCGTCCGGCCATGCTTGCCGCTGCGCAGCGCGAAGGGAATGCCCAAGAGAATCACCACAACATTGGCCCAAGGCAGCGCCAGTTTAAGCTGCAAAGCAACGCGTTCTTTAAAGGTCGATACGCCTAAGCGCCGCAAGCGAGCGGCGCGTTCGATAATTTCAGCCCCGGTCATATCATCGGGCGACTTATCTTCAAAAATAAAGTCGTTTGGCTTTTCCCCAAGGTCGACCGTACGCTGCGCAAAACGTTCTTCGACGAAGTTTGTGGGGTCGCTGGCGTCGACATGGCGCAGACTGCCGTCTTTGAATAGCCAACGGCCGTCCACATAGACGGCCTGTTTAGCCGACAGTGTTTCCAGCCATTCGTGGTGATCCCCAAAGCGGTCGACCACCACATCATTGAGTTGGTTGTGGTCAAGATCGAGGAGGCCAATGCTGTAGAGACGATGGTTGCGACCCGAGGCCACGACGTTATCCTTGCGATAATTCAAGGCCTGCGCCTGTTTGATATGAACGCGGTAGAGGGAATGTCCAATAAAATTAATTCGTGGTAAGAAGGTCAGTCCGCCGACCATCGAAATTAGCGACAGCAAGACCCCCGTCAACACAAATGGCCTAAACAACCGATAGGAGGATATCCCTGCGCTGCGGCAAGCCGTGAGTTCGCCACGTTGCTGAAAAGCGCCCAGTGAGAAAAGCAAGGCGAGCATCGTGGCGATCGGTAAGACCAGGTTTAACCAATAGGGCAAGGCCAAAATCAGAAAAATAACAATATCCCGCGGCTTGGCATGGAAGTTATTAAAGATATCCATTTTGTCAAAAAACCGGCCGAGCATCACTAGGATGCAAAAAATCCCCACGCAGACGCCGAACGGCCCGAGAAATCCCTTGATCAAATAGCGATCTAATATTTTCATTGTCAAAGCTGCAAGAAACGATAGCTGAGAATCGATCCCACTATCATGATGACAAAATTGCCGGCCCAGACCGCCAGGACGGGAGGCATAATTCCTCGTTGTCCAAGACCGGTACCGCCCATTAACAAAACATAATAGACCGCGATAATCACCAGGCTAATCGCAAACCCTATAGCTCGCCCGCCTCGCTGGACGCGGATGGCCAACGGAACAGCTAAGCCGACGAACAGAAAAGGCGTGAGAGCCATCGCCCAGCGCAAATATTTCTGGCAGGCAAAAAGTGGAAAGGGCACCCCTTGTTGACGAAATCGTTCGATCTCAGCTTGTAACTCGTGATTATCCATTTCTTCCAGGGCCCGAGACGAGCTTTGGCTTTCGCCTTGGAGCGGCACGGTAAGCACATAATTCGAAAATCCTGTATAAATCCATTGGCTTTGATTCGACGGATCAATCTGTTCGAGATGACCTTTCTGGAGGTCAAGTTTCAGGCCTTGATCGCGATCAACGAAAGCACGTCCCGCCTCCGCGAAGATCCGCAGGGAAGGGCCGCCCGCAGGCATTTTGTATATCGTCACACCGGTCATGTGCTTGGTTTCCTTATTGATCTTGTCGACGTAAATTTTGTAGTCGCCCACTTCCACAAAGACTTTTTCTTCGATCCGGATTAGTGGATTACGCTGCAAAATATCGACATACAGCTTGCGGAAACTGGCATGCGCATGGGGAGCCCAAAACGTATTAAAAGGAATCAAGAAT
>JBBQYF010000302.1:0-2638 GCA_038208955.1 Elusimicrobiota bacterium | reverse complement strand
CGTTGCATGAAAAGGCCCGCGCTTCGGCCGACGCCCGCTTCCCGTTTGTCGCCGTTGAGGAACAAGACCGCGCGGCGCTGCTCAAGTCCGCCCACCACCGCGGCAACCCCTAACGCGATGAGCAGACTAATGCGTGCGTTTTTATGCATCCAATGGCGCCGCGACTAGAAATGAAACCAAATCCTGTTGGGAAACACGTTGTTGCTGGCTCGACGCCAATTTCTTGATGGTCACATCGCCTTTCGCCAATTCGTCGTCGCCAATCAATAGGCAGTAAACGGCTTTAAGCCGGTCGGCCATGGTGAGTTGGGCGCCAAGTTTCTTTTCGAAAAATCCACCCTCAAAAACGTAACCCTTGGCCTCCAGTTCCGGTGACGATCGCAAGGCTTGCAGCAACCGGAAGGCTTCTACCGCTCCGGCTTCCCCTTGGGCGGCCACGAAAACCAGTCGGTCCGGCTGCGAATGAGGCGAACCATTAGCGGCGACAAAGGCTTGGATCGCCCGCTCAACTCCCATCGCAAAACCAAGCGCGGGCGTGTCGGGCCCTCCAATCTCCTTGACTAGGCGGTCGTACCGCCCACCCGCCGCCAAAGCGTCCTGCGCGCCAAGAGCGCTCGACGTCACTTCAAACACCGTGCGCGTATAGTAATCGAGGCCGCGGACAAGCCGCGGTGTCAACACAAAGGCCACGCCGGCTCCCCGCGCTAGTTCTTGGACCATCGTGAAATGCGTCCGGCAAGGATCACACCAATAAGCATCGATGGTGGGGGCATCGACGAGCGTGGGCCCATCAATTTTGCAATCCAGGGCACGCAGCGGATTGGTGTCGATTCGCCGCTGGCAATCTTCACAAAGCGTCGCTTGGCGATTTTTTAAATAGGCTTTCAAGGCCTCGAGATAGAGGGGACGGCACTGGGCGTCGCCCAAACTATTCAGTTTCAGCTTAACGTTGGGCAGACCTAACACCTTAAAAAACGTCTCTAAAAGCACGAGCATTTCGGCATCCGCCGGCGGACTGGCGTTCCCAAAATACTCCGCTCCAATTTGCCAAAATTCGCGGTACCGCCCGGCTTGAGGCCGTTCGGCCCGAAACATGGGCCCGACGTAAAACAGCTTGCAAAATGGAGAGGTTTGGGATAAATGATGTTCAACGAAGGCGCGGACAACGCCCGCGGTCCCTTCCGGTCGTAAGGACAGTTTTCGGCCGCCGCGGTCCTCGAAGACATACATTTCTTTCTGGACCACATCGGTCGTTTCACCGAGCAAACGCGAGAAAAGGTCGACCGACTCAAAGGTAGGTGTGCGGATTTCATGAAACCCAAATTGCCGGAAGAGGCGCCTTGCGACGGACTCCAAATATTGGAAGAAAACCGCGTCCGCGGGGAGAATATCCTTGGTACCGCGAACGGCCTGGTATTTAGGCATGGTCAAGAATTATACATCTTAGAAAAAGTCCCCGGCGCCAAGAGGTGGCGCTAAGACGATGGACCCGCAACTTCGATCCGACGGGCTTTACTTTTTAAAGCGCCACGCCCTGTTCAGCCCTTTGGGCGAAGACGTATTAATGGAGCTCGTCGCCGCTTTAAAATTCGCTACCGTCGAAAAAGGTGCCGCCCTGCTTCGCGAGGGCGACCCCGGCGACGGTCTTTACATGATTAAGACGGGGCGCGTGAAGATTGTTACACGTGGCGACAAAGGGGAAGAAAAAACCGTCGCTTATCTAGCGCGCGGGGATGCGATCGGCGAATTGGCTTTACTGACCGGCGAACCGCATGCCTATAGCATTGTCGCCGATACCGCCTGCGAATTTCTCGTCCTCGGAAAGATCAGCTTCGACTCCATTCTCGAAAAGCATCCGCTCGTGGGCATACACCTGTCACGCGCGTTATCGAAACGGCTCGCCGTATCGTTTCACCCGCCGGAAGACAAACCAAAACAGCCGCAATTGCTCACGCTCATTTCGGGATTGCCGCACGAAACGACGTTGCTGTTCACGATCAATTTGGCGATCGCCTTTGTTGAACAAACCCGACGGAAGGTCATGTTACTCGATATCGGGCCGCGCAGTGGGGACATGGCTCGCGCGCTGGGACTGAATCTGCCTTCGTTCACGGAAGCGATGTTTCGCGACGATGCCTTCCTTGATTTGAGCGCGCTCCAGCGGCATATCACGATCCACCCATCGGGGCTAGAAATTTTGTCTCTACATCCCAAGCTCGTCGGCGAACATTGGCTTTCGGCCCTGCCGCCGCTTTTGAGCCTCTTGAAGGATCACTACGATTTTACGCTGATCGTGCCTCCCGTCGAAAAAGATCCGCTGACCGCCCTCGTAATTAAAGAGGCCGATAAAGTGCTGCTCACGCTATGGGATCAGGCGCTTGAACTGGGAGCTTCGGCGCGCGCGGTGCTGATCGAGACAATGGACACCATTGCGGCGCCCTTAACAACCATTCGCCTCCAGGATCCTGCGGGGATCAATAGCGATCCAGCTGATTTTCGGGTGCCCTGGCTAGACTCCTATCATCAACCGTTGCGCGAAAAGGGCTCGCCTTACCTCGTTGCCACGCAGGCCTCCGTCGCGCTGGCATCGCTCGACCGGGTGGCCCGCGCTTTTGGAAAGCTACGTGTCGGACTGGCG
>JBBQYF010000301.1:0-2651 GCA_038208955.1 Elusimicrobiota bacterium | reverse complement strand
ATACAATGAATCTCGGCAGCAAAATGATTCTGGATGCGACCCGTAAGCCGGGAACGAAGGCGGCGCGCCGGTCGGGAATAAACCCGGCGGTCTGCGAACGCTTACGCGAGAAGGACGCGAGGGTTTTAGGCTGGTGTTTGTGGGAAGATACTTTGCTTGTGGTCCAGGTCAAACAGGACGGTCGCCAAATACTGGAAAAGCTCGTAGCGGATTCCGACTTGGAAGGTGTTAAAATAGTGGCAGTGGTCAGCCCCGATGTGGACTTGGGGGACCGGGTTTCCACTCTGTGGGGAATTTTCACCCGGTTCGATTGTGCCCGCGATGTGCTCTTTACCGAAACGCATCTTGTGGGGCCAGTAGCGCGCCATTCAGGTTGTCTAGGCATCGACGCCACATTTAAAACGGGGTACCCGGATCCATTGGTAATGCCGGAAGAGGTTCAAAATAAAGTGAATTCCCGTTGGAATGAATATGGATTCTAATTTTATAGATCCCCACCTAGATGAACTCTGGTCCAAGGTTGAAGCGGGCGTACGCCTTGCGCTAGCCGATGTCCGATTGCTTTATGCAAGTCGCGATGTGCTGGGGGTGGGGTGGATGGCCAAGCAAGTTAAAGAGCGACGCTTCGGCAAACAGGCTTTTTATGTCTTGAATCAGAAACTCGAACCGACGAATGTTTGCGTCCTCTCCTGCAAATTCTGCGACTTTGCGACGAAGCGCGGCCGCTCGAATGCGTACGAGCTGAGTTTGGAAGACATGATTGCGCGATGCGCGGGTGATATCGAGGAAATTCACATTTCGGGCGGCATGCCTCCGGAATGGACCTTCGACTCCTATTTGGAAATCATTCGTGGGCTGCGGCGAGCCTATCCCGCTGTGGGCATCAAAGCCTTTACGGCGGTCGAAATTGAGTGGGCGGCGCGTATCTCGAGGCAAAGTATTGAATCGGTCCTGAGGCAATTTAAAGAGGCCGGTCTGACGGCCTTGCCCGGTGGGGGCGCCGAGGTTTTTTCTGAGCGAGTTCGCCAGCAACTTTTCCCCTTTAAAATTGGCGCCGATACCTGGCTTGACGTTCACCGGACGGCACACCGGCTCGGACTTCCCTCGAATGCCACGCTACTTTACGGGCATATGGAAACGCTTGAGGAACGCTGGCTGCATTTGGAAAGACTTCGCCAGCTGCAGGATGAAAGTCTGACTCAGCGTAACGGCCCTGCGGCAGCCGCGTTTATGAGCTTTATTCCCCTTGCTTTTCAGCCGGGACAAACCGGTCTTGCCGTTCATACCCCCACAGTAATCGATGATCTTAAGATGCTTGCGATCTCGCGACTTTACTTGGACAATATTCCGCACATTAAAGCCTACTGGATCACGCTCGGCGAAGCGACTGCTTCCTTAGGACTTCATTTTGGTGCCGATGACATTGATGGAACGATCGGGGAAGAACGCATCATGCACGCCGCCGGCGCGTCGTCCCCCTCAGGCCTATTACGAGAACGTTTGAAAAATTTGATCCGGGAGTCCGGCTGTATACCGGTGGCGCGCGATGCCCTCTATCAGGTTAGCTCCGTCGTTGGAAGCGATGCCGGCGCTAGGGAACAATTTACCGCGCCGCCGACGCATCCTGTGCTCGGGGTCGTCTCAGGAGCCGCGACGTGATCATACGAATCGGTTATGTCCCCTATCTCAATATGGTTCCCTTTCATCAAGGGTTTGGACCGGAGCCCATGGAAATCGGGGGCCGGTCCTTTGAATTTCGTCCGCTTTCCCCGCGCGCCTTAGGTCTTGAGGCGGAAAAAGGGACCATCGACGCCGGGGCTCTGTCACTCCTCGACAGCTTGCAGTTGGCAAGCCATTATGAACCGCTGGGGCAATATGGAATTGGCGTAAACCGCGCCGCGGGCAGCGTTTTGCTTTTTTCGCGAATCCCGCTGGCCTATTTGAAGGGCGTCTGCGCCGTCACGGATGAAACCTCGACATCATTTCGGCTCTTGCAACTGTTGCTGGAAAAACGCTACCAAATTAAAAATGTCTCGTTCGGACGGATCGCATCGGCAATGCTTTTTGACGGCTCAGCCGATGCGCTGCTGTTGATTGGCGACGAAGCCATTCGTGCGAGGCTGGAAGGCGTTAAAGGATTTCCCATCGTCACGGATCTCGGCGAGGAATGGTTTAGTTGGCAAGGCCATCCCTTTATGTTTGCGCGTTGGGTCGCGCGTCGAGGGCTGCGGCAGGACGTGAAAGACATGATTGAAGTCGCTTTGGAAAAATCCCTTCAGACATCGGCATTGAACAATGCCGCATTGGTGGCGGACGAAGCACAAAAGCGCCGCTTCGCCCCCGAACTTGTCAGTGCTTATTGGAGCGGATTTGCCTACCGCTTGCAGGCTGAGCATCTCCAATCCGCAGCGATATTTCAGGAACTGAGCGCGCTCCATGTTTGAGGCGATAACAAAAAAAATCTTGGACGATGAACGCCTAACGCCCGAGGACGCGCTCTTTTTATTCACCCAGGCCGATTTGATGCCGCTCGGTCAGCTCGCGCAGCGGGTCCGCTACCGCAAACATCCCGAGGGGCGCGTTACATTTGTCATCGATTCCAATCCCAATTACACCAACGTGTGCGTGGCGGATTGTCTTTTCTGCGCCTT
>JBBQYF010000300.1:0-2652 GCA_038208955.1 Elusimicrobiota bacterium | reverse complement strand
AAAGTGGAGCAGACGCCCCGTCGCTCCGGAACGCAGCACGCAGTCATTGAGCGCATAGGCTGGGCCAAAACGGCGTCCCTGAGCCGTGCCTTCGACGGAAATCATCGTTCGCGCTTCGATCCGCCCTCGCCCGGCGAGAACTTTTTCAAGCGTCCCGGAAAGTTGCGGTACTTCGGTGGCAGCGAGAAATCCCAAACGTCCAACGTTGACGCCGAGCACAGGGATGCTCCAGGCGGCCGTGTCGCGGGCGGCGCGCAAAACGGTACCGTCCCCGCCCAGCGCGATGACAAACCCGACTTGTTTCATCGCGGAAGTTACGTGGTTCCCGCTCGAAACGCTAATGCCCCGCTTGATCAGCCAGCGCCTGAGACGCAAAAATTCCGTTTTCGCCTGCGCTTTGTCAGGGTGGTAAACGATACCGACGCGCGGATAAAGGGGATGGGAACTGAGCATGAATGGACCGCCTGCGAACCAGAAAAAGGATACCAAATAAGCAGGTGTAGTACACGAACGTCGCCTCCGCGCTCAAGGGGCGTAACGGAATGGCGGCCCAAGACCAACCGCTGACAGTGCGCACGGCGCGCAGCATCATGGCCGCCAAGATCCCGGCAATGCGAATGACCCAAAATGGAACGGTCGCCGGCGCCAACGCTCCCCAACAGCCGACCGCCAGTCCAAAAGCCATCACAATTCCGGAAAATGGAAAGAGGGTCCAGTTCGCGAGTAGTCCCGCCACTGATAATTGATGGAAATAATAGATGAGCAAGGGCCACACCCCTAAATTGACCGCCAAGCCCATCAAACCCGCTTGCCAGAACCAGCGCTGCCAACGGCGCGCCGGTTTCTTGACGTTGACAAGTATCGACCCTAAATAAATCAGGCAGGCCGTGGCGGCAAAGGAAAGCTGAAAGCTCGCGCCCAACACCGCCGCGGGATCCCGCAAGAGAATCCAAGCTGCGGCCAGAAAAAGGGCGTAATAGCGCGGAATATCGCGACCCATGGCAATGACCGCCAGCGCCGTGCAAGCCATCACCGAGGCGCGCACAACAGGTGGATCGCCGCCGACCATCGCCGAATAAAAAATCAACACCGGTGCACAAACCCAGAGCGTCCAGCGCCGCGGGACTCGGCAGAGGCCCAATATTCCCATGCCCAACCCTACTAGCCATGCAATTTTTTGCCCGGATACGACGACCATGTGATAGACCCCGGCACGAATGCAGGCCTCTTTTAAATCTTTGGGAAGCGTGCCGCGGGCGCCAAGCGTAATGCCTTCCAAGAGCTGCGCTTGATCTTCCGGCAGCGAACGGTTCCAAAAATCGGCGAACTGTTGACGGAAAAGCCACGCATGATGCAATAAACTCCAGCGCGATGCGGGTGTGATGATTTCCATCCCATCACGTGACCAACCTTTCAGCTGCGCAAAAACACCTTGCAACCCCCAATACCCTTTCTCGTCGAACGGACGTTTTGCGCTGGGCGGTCGCATGGAATGCAGCCAACCCCGCAAACGCAATCGGTCCCCGGGGCCAAGTTCCCACCCGGGATAGCCCAGCGTGACCAGCACGCGACCGTGAAACTGGGGCTTTGCGACATCGTATCCTTCTAAAACAAAACGCGTTTGGCCCCACCGCATCGATGGAAAATCCACAATGCGACCTTCGAGCGTGGTAACCGGCTCGCCCAGCAACTGCGAAAGATCGTGTGCTCCGGGACAGGGGAAGCGGTGAAGCGCATGCAGCGTTATAATCGCAAGCGCGTAAAGGCACACCAGGAAACCAAACGCGTATCGAACCATGAAATTCCACATCTTTTTCTCCCAACGGATTGGACGTTATTCCCGTTATGGCTTAGAGACGTTAGGAGTGTTTTTATTCGAAAAAACTATTTGTCGACGCAGGGTTCGAGGAGTTGGCGAAGGTCGGCGGGAAGTCGCGTGGGTTTCCAAAGCAAATTGACGACGGCATGTTTGGTGTGGCCGCGGGCGATGAGCTGATCCGTTTCGGCCTCGCGGATTTCATAGCGAAAGGTGACATGAGCTCCACCCAGCTCGCTGATGAAGGTGCGGACGCGAATTAAATCGTCATACCGACCCGGGGCCAAATACTCGACTTGGGCGTCCATCGCCGGCATAAACAGCCGCTGCTTTTCTTCGAGGTCCCGGTAGCGAAGTCCGAGCGAACGCAGGAATTCTGTACGACCGCGCTCAAACAGCACAAGATAGTTGGCGTAATAAATGATGCCCATCCGGTCTGTATCGGCATAGGCGATACGCACATCAAAGTCATAACTTTTTACACCGGCCATCTCGGGAAGTATATCTCAAAAAACCGACCTCATTTTGCGAATAACTGTCTCGTTGCGGCACCCGCTTCGGCCCAGTAATCCTGTGTGGAGAGATTTTTACAATGCTTGATAACGTTCCAAGACCTTCGTCCAGGGTAAGACGTCAAGTCCCATTCCGAGTCGTCGGGGGACTTGGTCATGGAGAGAGGCCACCACCAGAGGCACTTTCGGAAAGCGCGCGCGAAAGGCATAGAAGGTTTGGGCGCTCATGAGATCATGACCGGCTTTGCATTCGATGGCCAAGAGCGGTCCGTGCCCTCCCGTGATTAACAAATCGATTTCGTGGTTGCCCTCTCTCCAGAAGGA
>JBBQYF010000299.1:0-2707 GCA_038208955.1 Elusimicrobiota bacterium | reverse complement strand
AAATCGCCCTGCTCTGTTTTCGTCGGCAAACCTGTGGAGGGGCCACCGCGCTGCACGTTGACCACAACGACCGGGGTTTCAAACATCCCGGCCAAACCCACCGCTTCGGTCATGAGGGCGAAACCACCGCCGGACGTTCCGGTCATCGATCGAACGCCGGCTTGTCCAGCGCCGACCGCCATGTTCATCGCGGCAATCTCATCTTCGCACTGCTTCACGAGCATGCCGTTTTGCGGACCGTTGGGAGCGAGAAAGTGCAAAATGGAAGAGGCCGGAGTCATCGGATAGGCGGAGTAAAAACGGCAATTGGCCGCGAGCGCACCGAGGGCAATCGCTTGATTGCCAGTCATGACGAGCCGCTGCGTATTCGAAAGCTCGAGTCCCAACCCAAGCGATTTCCAATTTTTCTTCGCGTACTCGTAACCGGCACGAGCTGCTTCGACGTTGGCTTGAATGATTTCGGGTTTCTTGCGGGCGAATCGTTCTTGGAGGGCTTTCTCGAGGCTTTCGAGAGGAAGTTCGGTGAGAAACATAAAGGCGCCGGTCGCCACTGTATTCTGCATAATTGGCAGTTTGGTTAACTGGCTCATCGGCAATCCCATCGACTGGGCGCCGTTAGCCATATGTTCCGGCCGTACCTGAAGGCGATCCGAATTAAAGAGAATCCCTCCGCCCTTTTCTACCCCTAGAGCATGCTGGTCGATCGTATCCTGATTGAGAGCAATAACGAGATGACAATTTTCGGGTTGGGTAAAGACTTTTTCCGAGCCGGCGCGCATTTGCCACCACACGTGACCGCCGCGGATTACGGATTGATAACTGTTATAGGCATAAACTTGAAGCCCATTGCGCGCAAAAATTTTCGCGAGTGACTCGCCAACCGAGGCGATACCGTCGCCGGCCGCACCGCCGACCCAGACTGAAATTGTTTTTCTCTTCATGATGTGTATCGCTCCTCTTTCATGGTCTAAAGTAGTCCTAATTCCATCTTGATATCGTCGCTGGCCATTGTGCGGGGATCCCATGGAGGGGTCCAAACCAGCTCCACTTTGGCTTCCTTGACGCCAGGAAGCTTTAAAACAGCCGAATGGACTTGGGCTTGCAGCAGGGGACCGACCGGGCAGGCCGGACTCGTCAGGGTCATTCGAACCATGACGGTCCCATTAGGATCGGATTGTACACCATAGATCAGTCCTAAGTCCAATATCCCTAGGTGGATCTCCGGGTCCTGGATGGGTCGCAGGGCGTCTCGGATTTGCTCGTCCGTAGGCGCGGGGGGTTCGGCCGCTCGAGCAGCGGCTGGGACAGGGACCTGGGCGGGCGCCGGCACAGGGGAACTCGAAATGGGGCCAGGTTCGTTCATACCGATACCCCTTCAAACACAACCGCGGCTTTGCGCAGGGCAACGACGAGCGCATCAACATCCTCACGCGTATTGTAAACGTAGAAGCTCGCTCGCGCGGTTCCGCTGATGCCTTGGTCGCGCATGAACGGCTGACAGCAATGATGGCCCGCCCGGATAGCTACGCCTTCTTGATCGAGCAGCGTGCCGATATCATGCGGATGCACCGTGCCATAATTAAAGGAGATCACTCCTCCGCGCTTCTCGACCGAACGCGGGCCGAGTATGTGAATATTGGGATCGCTCGATAGTTTTTCGAGCGCGTAAGCCGTCAAATCCTGCTCATGCTGGCGCAGGGCCTCCATACCCAAATTATTCAGGTAATCAATCGCCGCGCCGAAAGCGACCGCTCCGGCAATATTCGGGGTCCCGGCTTCAAACTTCCAGGGAAGCTCATTCCACGTCGCCCGGTCGGGCCAGACTTCAAGAATCATGTCCCCCCCGCCCATAAAAGGATCTATCGCATCCAGGAGATCGGGTTTTCCATACAGGATGCCAATACCCGTCGGTCCGAGCATCTTATGCGCGGAGAAAACCAAAAAATCACACTGCAGGTCGGCCACCCGCGTCGGCAAGTGCGGCACCGACTGCGCCCCATCGATCAGCACCTTGGCACCGACCGCATGCGCCTTGCGCGTCAGCTCCTTGACGGGCATGATCGTGCCGAGAACGTTCGACATCGCCGTGATGGCGAGCATTTTGGTTCGCGGTCCGATCAAGTGGTCAATATCGGTCAAATCGAGCTCCCCAGAGGGGGTGAGGGGAATGAACTTCAGTACGGCACCCGTCGCGGCGGCGGCCATTTGCCAAGGAATAAGATTCGAATGATGCTCGATTCCGGACAAAAGAATCTCATCGCCCGGTTTTAAATTCTTGCGACCCCAACTGAACGCGACCAAATTGATCGCCTCCGTCGCATTCCTCGTGAAAATCACGCTTTCCGGCTCCGCGGCGCCGATGAACGCCGCGATCTTTCGCCGGGCGCCTTCATAAGCCACGGTGGCTTCTTCGCTCAGCACGTGAATGCCGCGGTGGATATTGGCATTTAGCCGCTCATAATAGTCGGCTTCGGCGGTGATCACCATGCGCGGTTTTTGCGTCGTCGCGGCGTTGTCGAGATAGACGAGCGGCTTGCCGTGGACCAAGCGCTCTAAAATGGGAAAATCTTTGCGAACCACTTTGGGGTCAAACATATACGTTCTCCTAGGCTTGCGAACTACCGAACTTCTGGATGAAGTTGTGCGATGCGTTCAAGCGTCAACGGCAACCGGTTGCCGGTCAGTTTTCCATTTACATATTGCAATA
>JBBQYF010000298.1:0-2741 GCA_038208955.1 Elusimicrobiota bacterium | reverse complement strand
GCTGATGTACAACCCCACCGGCTCAGGCGCCGCGATCGGCAATGCTCCACATACGGTGACGCTGACGATGTCGGCCAATACCCAGGCGCAAGGCTCGCATTCGGGGATTTCGGGAGCCAATGGCCAGCAAGTCGAAACATCGAGCCTTGGAATCTACACGATCAACACCGCCAACGGATCGAACATATTAACGGCCGTTCCGGGAACCAATAACGGCGACGGCACCGTTACCGCCTCGATTCAGCAATCCGGCGTGTACGTGCTCATGGGCACCGTATCAACGAGTCTCAGCGCGGCCTATGCCTGGCCTGTTCCGTTTAATCCATCACTCGCGCACACCTCCATCAATTTCGACAACCTCGTCCCGGGATCGACGATCAAGATCTACACGATCATGGGCGAACTCGTCAAACAAATCGACAACGTCAACGATACGCGGTATCCGTGGGACGTCAAGAACTCCGGCGGCGAAAATGTCGCCTCGGGCGTGTACATCTACCAAATTAAGAACTCTTTCTCCGAGGCTCGCGGAAAGTTGATTATTGTGCGATGAGAAAATCAAACCTCATCCTGGCTACTTTCGCGAAGCGAACCGGTCTCTTCACGATGACGAGCCTGCTGCTTCTGAATTCCGGGGCATTTGCATCGCCCGGTACGACCAGCGGCGAACTGCTCAAAATCCCTGTTGGAGCGCGGGCGATCGCGATGGGTGAAGCTTACACGGCGGCCGCAGACGATTCGTCCTCCCTCGTTTGGAACCCGGCAGGCATGGCATTGGCGCAGCAGAAAGAAGCTTCCTTCATGCACTCCTCGCTGATCGAAAGCGTCAACTACGAAGATTTAGCCTTCATCTCGCCCGGCGAATTTTACTCGGTGGGTGCCAACATGTCGTATCTCGGCTACGGCAGCATCGCCGGTTACGACAATAATGGCGCTTCGATCGGCAACCAATCGGCCTACGCCTACGACTTCAGCGGCGGTCTGGCGACGACTGTTCTCAATTCGCTGTCACTCGGCGTGACGGGATCGTTTTTGCGTGAGAGCTTGGCGGGAACGAGTGCGAATACGTTTGCAGCGAACCTCGGCGCTATTTATGCCTTCAGCAAGCACTTCCTCGACGCGGATTACCGTGTTGGCGCAACCGTAGAGAATCTTGGACCGGGCTTAAAATTTGTGTCTGAAAGCGGCGCGCTTCCCCGCCGCATTACGCTTGGCGCCGCCATTATGTACGTGAAACAAAAGCCGCTCAACCTGACGATGGATATTGGGTTTCCGAGCGACAATAGCGACTACGTTTCCTTCGGCGGCGAATATTGGTTTAAAGATTTGCTGGCCCTGCGGTTTGGTTATGCCGGGACCAACAACGAGGGCAAGGGACTGCGCATGGGTGTCGGTCTCAAATTCCGCGGCTTACTTTTTGATTACGCTTACGGTGGCTATGGCGACTTTGGCGCCACCCAACAGGTCCAAATGTCATTTCGCTTCGGCGATCGTATGAAACAGCTCAACAACGAACAGCGCAAAGTTCTGCGGGAAGCCAAAATCAATCTCAAGCAAGGCGATGAATACGCCGCCATCGTCAAGATGAACGAAATTCTGGTGAAAGATCCGACGAACGACGCGGTACTGGCTCAGATGATCAAAACCCACGAACAGATGCTGAAAAAAGAACTGAACGAAGCCGTCGCCGAGGGCAAGCAGGACATTCCTTCGCCGGAAGCCGAAGCGCTCAGCAACATGGTCCCCGGCCAAGCTCAAGCCGCTCAAGCAGCGGGCGACGATCCGCTCGGCCTCAGTCAGCTCCCCGATGCAACTCGTCTCGACGACGATGCGGACAAAGTGGCCACAATGATCGCGGCTCCAGAACCGACCATTTCCAGCAAGCCGCAAGCCATCCCGACCGTCGAACCCGGTGCCGCGACGAGCAACAGCTCGGCCGCCACCGATACGATGATCACACCCTCCGACATCTACGGCGGCAAGTAATCGCCGTCGTCCCGGCATTCCGTAAGCCGGGATCCACCATGCCGTTTCCATATTTCCGGCCCTAATTGATTCCCCAAATGCATCGAATGATCAGAACGACGCCTACGCGAAAGAATAGAACCTCATGGGTCCTGGCCTACATCTGCGGGGCGACAATGGCGGCGGCTAATTTACAGCGAGGCGCAGCAAAGGCTTAAGGTATTTTCCAGTGTAGGAGGTCTCGCAGGCGGCAATGGTTTCGGGAGTGCCTTCACAGACGATATGCCCCCCGCCCTCCCCGCCTTCGGGGCCGAGGTCGATCAACCAATCGGCGGTTTTGATGACGTCGAGATTGTGTTCGATGATAAGGACGGTATTTCCGGAGGCGACGAGCCGGTGCAGAGCATCGAGTAATTTGTGGACGTCGGCAAAATGCAGGCCCGTCGTCGGTTCGTCCAGAATATAAAGGGTGCGCCCGGTCGGGCGTTTTCCCAGCTCCGTGGCCAATTTAACGCGCTGCGCTTCGCCGCCCGAAAGCGTGGTCGATGACTGGCCTAAGGCGATATAGCCTAGTCCGACTTCCTGCAGCGTACCCAGGATCCGAGCTAAGGAGGGGATGTTTTTGAAAAACTCCAGGCCCTCCTCGACAGGCATGGTCAAAATCTCGGAAATGTTTTTCCCTTTATACCGTACCTGCAGGGTTTCTTGATTGAAACGCTGACCGTTACAGATTTCACATTTGACGTAGACGTCCGGCAAAAATTGCATCGAAATCT
>JBBQYF010000297.1:0-2762 GCA_038208955.1 Elusimicrobiota bacterium | reverse complement strand
GATACCGGTGTGCCGACCGCGGTATTGCTGAACATGAGCGACGAGCTCTTGTTGCGAGGGGCCGAGATTGATACCGAGAAGCTTTCCGGTTTATTAGGGGTGCCGACCCGCCCGATCTCCGCGACCCAAGATCCCACCATGAAACCCCTGGCAGATTGGTTGGATGCGCTCGACATCCCCATCGTTCGCGGTTTACGGCGGCAATTGCCCGTCGTGCCGACGGTCGAGCAAGCGATTGTTCGTCGCAAAGCCGCGAAAGAAATCGCCAAAGCCGTGATGAAAAAGGACCTCGCCCCGCACCCTTGGTCGGACAAGGTGGACCGGGTCGTCATGCACAAAGTATGGGGCCCGGCGATTTTCGCCTTTGTTGTGCTGCTCGTTTTTCAGGCGATATTTTCTTGGGCGAAGCCGCTCATGAACGGCATCGATGCAATGGTTGGATGGGTTGGAATTCTCCTGCGCCACATTTTGCCGGACAATCAACTCACGGCATTTCTTGTCGACGGGGTTATCGCCGGGGTTGGATCCGTGCTCGTTTTCCTGCCTCAGATCCTGATTGTCTTTTTCTTTATCGCGATTCTCGAAAATTCGGGGTACTTGGCGCGCGCCGCATTCGTGATGGATTATGTGCTAAGCAAAATCGGGCTCCAGGGCAAATCATTTTTACCGCTGATCAGTTCCTACGCCTGCGCCGTTCCGGGAATCATGTCGGCAAGAACGATCGAGACCAAGCGCGACCGGCTAGCCACTATTTTTGTCGCGCCATTCATGACGTGCAGCGCGCGGCTCCCCGTTTACGCATTGTTGATTGGGGCCTTCGTGCCGGACAAACCGCTGATTGGCCGTTGGTTCGGACTTCGTGCCTTCACATTGCTGGGGTTATATGTTCTGGGCTTTGCGGCCGCTCTGGCGACGGCCTGGGTCCTAAAGAGCACCATTTTGCGGTCGCAGCGCACGCCTTTTTTTCTCGAAATTCCGCCTTATCGTATTCCTTTGTTCAAGACGGTCCTGATGTTGATGTGGGACCGCGCGCGAATTTTCATACGTCAAGCTGGGACCGTGATTCTTGGCGCGAGTATCGTCCTGTGGTTTCTGGCGAGCTTTCCACGCCCACCGGCAGGCAGCGTCAATGCCGTCGAGCGTTCCTATGCGGGGCAAATCGGGCACTGGCTTGAGCCCGCCATTCGCCCGATCGGGTTTGACTGGAAGATCGGCGTGGGACTCGTGACCGCGCAGGTCGCGCGCGAAACCATCATCAGCACGCTTGCGACGATTTACCGCGTCGGCGTCAAAGACGATCGACGGTTAAGCAGCCTGCAAGCCGCATTGCGTAAAGGGATGACACCGCTTTCGGCCATTTCGCTGATGGTATTTTTTGCCTTCGCCATGCAGTGCACCTCGACGCTTGCGGTGGTGCGTCGTGAAACAGGCAGTTGGAAAATGCCAGCCATTATGTTCATTTATATGAACGCCCTGGCGTATGGGTCCTCTTACGCGGTGTACCACGTGGGACAGTATTTGCCGTTCCTGCGATGAACTCTTAATCTTTCGAACGAGGGCGGGTATAGCTGAACAAGGTCACCGCCTACTGGACGGGGATTTTTTCCTGCACAAGCGCCGTGTTAATGGCGACGATTAATTCGCTGCGGATCTGGAGGCGCTTTTTCAAATGATCGGTCCAAGCGCGCAGACTAAAATTTAGCGCACCGGCGGCCATCTTGACAAAGAGGGCTTGCGGCGGCGGATCCTTGGCCACGAGCGGGTGGGCCGCGGTTACCCGTTCTAAAAGAGCGATGACCCGCTGAGGGTCCACACCGGCTCCGACGGCAATCTCGATGTCAATGCTCCGCTGGCGGCTGGTCGAAGTCCAGTTCGTCACCCGGTTGGCAAGCAAAGTCCCGTTGGGAATAATAATTTGCGAACCGTTGACCGTGCGAATTATCGTCGCCCGGATTCCAATTTGCTCGACCCACCCTTCGGCGTCGTCCACTTGAATGACATCACCCACCTTGATCGGCCGTTCGAAGAGGAGAATCAACCCGGAGATAAAGTTATTGATAATGGTTTGCATCCCGAAACCGAGACCGACGCCAAACGCGCCCGCCAAAATGGTGAACTTTGTCATATCAAACCCAAGCGCGGCGGCGGCGAATAAAAACCCCGACACGAGGATCGCGTAATGCAGCATGGCCGAGATCGCGTAGGGTAAGCCTGGCGCCAGCGTGAAGTGCGGGTAGACATCTTCTTCAAGGAGAAAACGCACAAAGCGCGAGATCACGAACGCTCCCCAAACGGTCAGACCGAAAACCACAAGATGCCCCGGTGAAAGACTAAGCGACCCAATAGTCATGTTGGCGTTTAGAATCTTGCCAATCCAGTCGAAGAGGGGTCCACGCAGCGCTAAACGGTCGAGGGTGTGCAAGGACCATAAAACAATGGCGGTCACCTTGACGACCCAACTCGCGCGCTGCCACAACATATCGCGATGGCGTTCCACGACTCCGAGCAAGGCAAGCGGAGGCGCCCGTAAAGCAATGAGCATTAGACCGTCGATAATCTCCACAAGAGCCGACCACACGAGGGCCGCATAAGCGCTGGAAAAAACGGCGTCCGTGAGAAGGGTGGCAAAGTTGACGTACCCAAAAATGTTCGCGAGTAAAGCCAGGAATAACGCGCCGCAAGCGATTCGTGCCGCGACGATGATAATCCGCCAAGGTGCATGATGCGTGGCGGCAGGATCTGTGGCCGTCGGGTCTTGGAAG
>JBBQYF010000296.1:0-2817 GCA_038208955.1 Elusimicrobiota bacterium | reverse complement strand
GGTATGTCGTCCTGTCAATGCGCGTGATGACCCGGATGGGCGCCGCGGTGTGGGAGGAATTGGGAGAAAGCGGAGAGTTTACGCGGGCGCTGCACGGCAAGGCGGATCTCAATCCTGGTCGGCGATACATCTGCCACTTTCCCGAGGACAACAAAATCTGGAGCGTTGGATCGGCCTACGGTGGGAACGCGCTGCTCGGTAAAAAGTGCATGGCGCTTCGGATCGGAAGTTATTTGGGGAAACAACAAGGTTGGTTAGCCGAACACATGCTGATCGTCGGAATCGAAAACCCAGCCGGCCAAACGCATTACATCGCTGCCGCTTTTCCAAGTCAGTGCGGCAAGACAAACCTGGCGATGTTGCGTCCTCCAAAGAGTTTGCCGGGGTACAAAGTCTGGACGGTTGGCGATGATATCGCCTGGCTACGAATCGGACCCGATGGTCGGCTATGGGCCCAGAATCCAGAAGCGGGTTTTTTTGGTGTTGCTCCGGGTACCAGTGAACGGACCAATCCCAACGCTATGGCGATGATTCGTCACAATACGATCTTTACCAATGCTCTGTTAACGGACGATGGCACTCCCTGGTGGGAAGCGATGACGGCAGAGCCCCCGGCTCATGGCATAAACTGGGAAGGAAAAGATTGGACACCTCAATCGCGGGCCAATGCCGCCCATCCCAACGCACGGTTTACCTGCCCAGCGAACCAATGCCCATCGATTTCTCCACAATGGAATGACCCCCAGGGCGTGCCCATTAGCGCCATATTCTTCGGGGCCAGGCGGGCCCGCGTGGCGCCGCTCATTTGCCAAAGTCTGAGCTGGCAGCATGGCGTTTATCTCGGGGCGACAATGGCGTCTGAAACGACGGCCGCGGCGGCCGGAGCCACGGGGATCGTCCGCCGAGATCCCATGGCCATGCTTCCATTTATTGGCTATCACGTCGGAGATTACCTCGCCCATTGGCTCCAGATGGGCCGACGCCTGGGCAAAAAAGCGCCGCCCATTTTTCACGTCAATTGGTTCCGTCGAGACGCCGCCACGAATGACTTTCTATGGCCCGGATTTGGGGAAAATCTGCGACCAATTCTTTGGGCAATCGATCGCTGTCACGGAACGGCCGCGGCGCAGGAGACACCGATGGGGTTCGTGCCCACAAATGAATCCCTTAATTTAGAGGGATTAGCGCTGCCCCCCAAAACGCTGGCTGCCTTGCTCGACATTGATCCCGAAGAGTGGGTCGGTGATTTGCGCGATCAAAAAAACTTCTTCGATAAAATCGGCGACCGGCTTCCTGCGGAACTCCGCCAAGAACAAGCAGACTTCGTTCAGCGTCTGACGTTATCCCGCCGGGCGCCGAAAGGCAATTAAAGCCTACTCAACAGGAAGTCATTTTAGGGCGAATTGCCGCTTCTGAATAGATAATAATTGCCGACGAAAGAACTTCAAAAACCGAGCCGTTTTGACAGGCTATTCATTTTTACGGCGTGGCTGTTAACAGGATTTTGCAGGTTATTTTGGTTGTTGCGCGTTCCTGAGCTCGGTGTTATGGAAACGCTATGTCCTCGATCAGTATCGCCCAACGGCTTTGGTTTGATCAGACCTTTCTCGGCGCCACGTTAAACTTTCAGGCGGGAGAAGGCCCGAATGCGGTCTTATTTCGCGTCGGGCTATCCACTCAATCGCTTGGAGCCTGTCAAAAACAATTAAATAGGTCGTCTTGTGCTTGGACGATCCGCGATCAAACGCTCACCATCACCGGCGATGGTGAAGAGTTATGCTTAACCTTTTGTGTCACGGACGGCTCCGGCCTTCAAGCTTCGATTTCCCTCTACGGGGAAGAGCTGGAGACCTTTAAAATCGTCGTTCAGGGCTTCGCCTGCGCCGGCCAGTTCGTCTTAAATTAACCAATTTCTCACCGAATTCACCTTTTGATACTCCTCGTTAGCCCTAGAAGGGGCATCATATGCGATATAATCTGCAGATGCGACTTACACTCCGTACCCGTGACCTGCGGTCCATGGGGGCGGCCTTGACCCTATTCTTGTCGGAGGCGCTCGGGGCTACCCCCGTGCATCGCCTGTTATCCCCACAAGGAAAGTTTGAAGTAGACGTGGGGAGACCCACTGTTGCCGCAGTCTCGACAGCTTATTCGTCCCCATCTGCCGGCGGAACTGCTCCCAATATTATTTTTTATATGGCTGGAACGGACCGAGTAGTGGCGCAAGGGTCGTGGACCGGTCCAAGCCAAGGCTTGCCGGATTTGGCCCGGCAAATCTTATGGAGTCCCGAGGAAGATTTCGCCATCTTGCCCCGCGGTGGCGAAACGCGGATGGTCGTTTTCACGCGATTTCCTTGGCCCAATACCACGTTTCCGTTAGACGACCACCCGCTGGTCTGGCTCGATGCGCTTCATGTCATTGGCAATTGGAGCGAGGGGTGTAAACAAACGGTCGCTGAGTTTGACGGATCAAAAATCCGAACAACGTCGATCGTCAACGCCGGTGAGCCCTATGGCTACCATATTGTTTCGGCGTCTCCTACCCGAATAGTTCTGGAAAAAATGGCCACGCGTTGTGCGACTCCGGAGCAGCGCCGGTCGATGGTTCCGGAATGTATGACCCTGGCCCTGCCCTCTCTACAGCGCGAAATTGTGGCATGTCCAAAAGCCTGATTATATGGATAGCCGCGTTGGGGGCTTGCCTCGCCACGGGAGGCCTCGTGCGGGCCGATACGATCGTAGAATTGCCGGTCGAGATACGGACCACACTGAATACCGAATATCCGGGATGGAAATATGCCCCCGTGAACGCCTCCG
>JBBQYF010000295.1:0-2840 GCA_038208955.1 Elusimicrobiota bacterium | reverse complement strand
AAAATTGCGTTACCCGAAGCCTTAAGGGTTGCTGGGGACGAGTAACGCGTGCTCGCGAAACGCATCATTCCATGCCTGGATGTAAAAGCTGGGCGGGTCGTCAAAGGGACCCAGTTTTTAAATTTACTGGATTCGGGTGATCCCGTGAAGCTGGCTAAGCGGTATAACCGGGAAGGCGCCGACGAATTGGTTTTTCTCGATATCACGGCTTCGTCAGACAAGCGGCCGATTCTTTTGGACGTCGTGCGGCGCACGGCCGAGCAGGTATTTATACCGCTAACCGTGGGCGGCGGCATTCGCAGTTCGGAAGATATCCGCGCGCTGCTCAATGCCGGCGCGGACAAGGTTTCGCTCAACACGGCAGCGATTCAAGCTCCCCGAATGATCACGGAGGGCGCGAAACGATTCGGCTCTCAATGTATCGTGGTGGCTATCGATGCCAAGCGACGCGACGACGGGGGATCGAACGTCTATGTCTATGGCGGGCGCGAAGATACCGGCCTCGATGCGATCGCCTGGGCAATGGAAGCCGAGCGGCTGGGCGCGGGGGAAATACTGTTGACGAGCATGGACCGGGACGGGACAGGAGACGGTTACGACACCGACCTGCTCGCCCGAATGAACAAAGCGGTGGGGATTCCGATCATTGCCAGTGGCGGCGCTGGAAACCGGCTCCATTTTTGGGAAGCGTTCACCCAAGGCCATGCCGACGCGGCTCTGGCGGCCTCGCTTTTTCATCGAAAAGAGCTCAGCATTTTAAATGTTAAACGCTATCTGAAGAAAAAAGGAATACCCATAAGGATGACCCCATGAACGCTCTCCAAAAAACATTAAAATTCGACGACAAACAGCTTATACCCGTCGTGGTGCAAGACGCGAAAGACGGCGTTGTCTTGATGGTGGCTTATATGAACCGCGAGGCGGTGCGGCGTACGCTGAAGCTTAAAAAGGCCGTATTTTGGAGCCGGTCGCGCCAATCGTTTTGGCTCAAGGGGGAAAGCTCCGGGAACGTGCAGAAGGTCAAAGAAATGCGCATCGATTGCGACGGCGATTGTTTACTCGTCAAAGTGGAACAAATCGGCGGCGCCGCTTGCCACACGGGACACCGATCCTGCTTTTACCGTAAAGTTCAGCCCGGCGGTGCTTTGCAAATTCAGGGTAAACCCTTGTTTGACCCAAAAAAGGTTTACGGCGCGGGGCATTGATTCAAAGGCTGCTTTTTATTTTGACGATTTCGTTGGCCGGGGCTTGGATCGTCCGCACGTTCTAGTTCAAGACGATCTATGGCGTTTGATGGTAATTCAATGACCACTCCCTCTCTAGAGGAATTTATTCGCTTGGCGCAGCGGCATAACCTCATCCCTGTCAGTCGTGAAACACTAGCCGACCGCGTCACGCCCGTGTCGGTTTATGAACGACTTGGACGGGGGGAACCGCAGTCCTTTTTGCTGGAGAGCGTTGAGGGTGGCGAGCGTTTCGGTCGCTATTCCTTCGTTGGCCAACGCCCTCGCGCCTTATTCACTTGTCGCGGAACGGATATCACGTATCAAGAAGAAGGCCGCACGCGGCGCTGGACAAATTCCAATCCTCTTCAGGAGCTTAAAGCCATATTTCAGAAAATCGTGCCGGCTGACGTTCCGGGTCTCCCTCGCTTTTGGGGCGGCGCCGTCGGTTATTGGGATTATGATACGGCCGGATATTTTGAAAAGCTTCCGAGCTCGAAACCCGATGCGCTCGGCTTAGCCACGGGCGCTTTTCAACTCACGCGCGAAGTCGTGGCTTTTGACCGTTTATCGCAAACGGCGCGCATCGTTGTGAGTGTTTACATTCGTGAAGAAAATCGGTCGCGCCGGTCGCTCACGGCTCTCTATCGGGAGGCGGAGCGTTCCATCGAACGACAGCTCCGGCGCATTCATGACCGGTCGTTTCGTCATGAGGAAAAAAAACCGGGCAAACCAGGACCGCTGAAAGCGCTCTTTCCAAAGCCACGTTATCTGGCGGCGGTGAAAAAAGCCCAAGAATATATTGCCGCGGGGGATATCATTCAAGTGGTCTTGTCACAACGCTGGGCATTGAGGCCACATGCATCGCCGGTGCAAGTCTATCGCGTGTTGCGCACCGTCAATCCATCACCCTATATGTACTTGCTGCATTTTCCCGAGCTCGATATTGTCGGGTCATCCCCCGAGTTGCTCGTGCGCAAAGAGAATCGAAATGCCGAGACGCGGCCGATCGCCGGAACGCGTCACCGCGGCCGCACCCCGGAAGAAGACGAAGCGTTGGCCGCCGAATTGCGGGCCGACCCCAAAGAACGTGCTGAGCATTTAATGCTGGTGGATTTAGGTCGCAACGATTTGGGCCGCGTCTGTGAACCGGGATCCGTCAAAGTGCCGGAATTAATGGCGGTCGAGAACTATTCGCACGTCATGCATCTCGTCTCGACGGTCGTCGGACGACTGGCACCCGATGCGAATGCTTTTGATCTCTTCCAGGCCTGTTTTCCTGCCGGCACTGTCTCGGGCGCGCCGAAGATTCGCGCGATGCAAATTATTGACGAACTTGAACCGGTGCGCCGAGGTCCGTATGCCGGAGCCGTCGGTTATTTTTCATACACCGGCAACATGGACATGGCGATCACCATCCGCACCATGCTCTTTCATAAAGGCCAGGCTTATCTGCAAGCCGGTGCGGGCATCGTCGCCGACTCCGTCCCCGAAAAGGAATTTCGCGAATCGGAGCAGAAGGCGGCCGCCTTGCTGGAAGCGGTGCGAAAAGTTCGGGAGATGGGTGGATGATTGTCGTCATCGATAACGACGATTCCTTTACGTATAACCTCGTGC
>JBBQYF010000294.1:0-2862 GCA_038208955.1 Elusimicrobiota bacterium | reverse complement strand
ATCCATTTCGGCGAGGCTTGCTTGATTTCCCCGACAATTTTGCTGATCGCATGGTTCTTGGATAGCGAAAACAAAATATGAATATGGTCTTCCACAGAATTAATAAGAACGGCGGGTGAGTCCAATTCTTTCAGGACACTGGCGGAATAGCGATGGAGTTCGTCGCGGATGTTGTCCTTGATGACGCGCTCCCGGTTCTTCGTGCTGAAGATTAAATGGACAAGTATTTTGGATAGGGATTGTGCCATTTGCTTGCAACTTGATTATGTCGCCCTTTCAGGGCTTGGATTATGCCGCCCGTTGCGTCTCTGCGTTAAATATTTTTATCAGGCCACGATTCAAAATGCCATTATTTCTTCCAAACATCGCCCACGCCTTCGCTGAACCAGCGGGTGGAAACGACTTTTTGCTGCGTGAAAAATTGCACACCTTCGCGGCCTTGGATATGCAGGTCGCCATAAAATGAATCATCCCAGCCCGTGAATGCGAACATCGCCATGGTGGCGGGCACACCGACATTGATGCCCACCATGCCGGCTTTCACGCGATGCTTGAACTCCCGTGCGGCCATGCCTGAATTGGTGAAGATGCTCGCGCCGTTGCCGAACGAAGATTTGTTGGCCTGCTCGATGGCCTGGTTCAAATCCTCCATGCGCATGACATTCAACACCGGGCCGAACACTTCCTCGCGCGCGAGCGTCATGCTGGCTTGCACATTGTCCACGATGGTTGCGCCCACATAGAAACCGTTCGGAGCGTCGGTAATTTTCACACCGCGTCCATCGCAAACGACTTTCGCGCCCTCTTTCTCACCGCTCGCCACCAAACTCAAAACGCGGTCGCGATGTTGCGCGGTGATCACCGGTCCCATGTCGGGCTGCGCGGCGCGGTCGGTCGGACCGACCTTGATCGCGCGCGCCGCTTCAATCAGCGACGGCAACAATTTCTCTGCCGCCTTGCCCACCGGCAACGCCGTGGAACCCGCCATGCAACGCTCTCCCGCGCAGCCAAACGCCGCCGCCGCCAGATTCTCCACGCTCTTGCCAATGTCCGCGTCCGGCATGATGACGATGTAATTCTTCGCGCCGCCATTGGCCTGCACCCGCTTGCCGTGGCGTGTGCCGGTTTCGTGAATATATTTGGCAATGGGCGAAGAACCAACGAACGAAATCGCGCGCACTTTGGGATGCGTGAGCAAGGCATCAACGCATTCACGACCGCCGTGAACGATGTTGAACACCCCCTTGGGCAAACCGGCTTGCTCCAGCAATTCACCCAGCAGGATCGCGGTCAACGGCACCTTCTCACTCGGCTTCAACACAAACGTATTGCCGCAGGCCAGCGCTACGGGGAACATCCAGAGCGGCACCATCGCCGGAAAATTAAACGGCGTAATCCCGACGCACACGCCGAGCGGCTGGTGATGCGTCTCGCAATCCACCCCACGCGCCAAATTTTCCAGCGTGTCGCCCATGAGCAGCGTGGGAATCCCGCAGGCGTATTCGATATTTTCGATGCCGCGGAAAATGCTGCCCCGCGCCTCGGCGTGGGTCTTGCCATGTTCGCGCGAAACAACCTGGCAGAGCTTGTCAAAATTCTGCTCGACCAACTGGCGGTAGCGGAAAAAAACGCGCGCCCGCTCCACCGGCGGCGTGTCCCGCCAAGCAGGGAAAGCGGCAGCCGCAGCCTGCACCGCTTCATCCGCATGCTTGGCCGTCCCCATCGGCGCTTCCGCAATCACTTCGCCGGTGGATGGATTGTAAACCGGCGAGGTGGCGACATCGGCAAGTATCCGCCATTCACCGGCGATATAAACGGGGCAAGGTGTGAGAGATTTAGTAGTCATAAAATATTTTTAAGGTGCTGTATTATTGGTTGAGCGAGTAAACCCCGCGTATGCCTGGCAAAACTCAACAGGGTAGGAATGTATTCGCTAATCTTTTTTTCTAAATTGTCATAGAAGAATGGTTTCTTAAATTCCAATTTTGAAAAACGATTTTTAAGATTATTAATATGGTCATGTTTGTCATGACCGCCCCAGATAAACCAAACAATTTTTGGAACTTTGATTTCGGCCTTGGTAACTTGGGGCTCACTTCCACAAACGCATGGCTGATCGAAATTTTGGATGGCATGCCGCGCCTCGTCAAAATCTTTATTGCACAAATAGAACAAATTCCAAACTTGTACAAAAGCATCTTTTGGCGGCTCTTCATTACGTAGCCGATAAGCGGCAAGAAACCTATTGCGGATACTTGGGAGAGTCTTATCCCCATTAAGATTTAACTTTCCCCAACCGCCCTTCGCTAAGGGTTCAGCAGAGCCGGGATTTTTCCCAACAACCGCAGCCACGCAGGTTCCATCCGTTCGAGAATGCGAATGCTCATCCAGATAAATTCGCGTATCCAATCGAAAAGTTGAACCAGACTCCTGATGAAATTGAGCGTAATAACTCATGGATAACCTACCCGTCTGTTCTGATTCTCATTAACCCCTCGTTTCAACGAGGGGGCAAACCGGGGCGAAGTCTGGACAACCGTTTTAACGGTTTCCTCTTCCCGCCAGACAAGTCCATAAACAATGACGAACCTTTTATATTCGTCGGCAAAAGATTTTGTTAGATGGTGTTCTGCCTGGTTGGAAATATACTTTGCAACGCGTGAGACATCCGATTGAGAAACGGAAAACGCCCCATAGCCGCGTCCCCAACCGAACTTGCCCGGAATAATATCGTGCTCATTAATCCAATGCGAGGAAGCGCCCTTGAGCAGCTTGGCCGCGTCTTCGATGCTCAAATTCGTGGGCAAGTCAATCAAAGCGTGAACATGTTCAGGGTTCACAAAATTAATTTTCATGTAGATG
>JBBQYF010000293.1:0-2903 GCA_038208955.1 Elusimicrobiota bacterium | reverse complement strand
TCGCCGCCCTTCAACAGAGTCTCAAACGTCTCCATCACGAAGCTGGCCTCTGGGTCCTGGGGCCCATGGCAATCCAAACAATTTTCGCTGAAAATGGAGGCGATGCGCCGAAAATCGGAATCGACTGCCTCAACCCGTGCCGTGGCGGCTGTCAGCAAGGCTAGAGCGATCAGTTTTTTTAACATGCGCGCGCGATTAATGATTAAACAAAAATTCCTTAGTGCTTAAGACCGCCCAAAAAATATCTTCGACCACAGGACGAAGGTTTTCCGGACCAGCGTCGTTCAAGGCTTTGAGCAATTTCTTTTTCTCCATTTCCGTCGGATAACGTGCCAGTCCTGCGAGATAAGCTGTTTCGATGATTTTCGCGGGAGGCGTTTTGTGTCTCAGTAATTGCCCGATTCGATTATCTTTGCCTTCGAGTTTTTTGTTTAAGGTATCGCCATTGGCCATATGTAAGACTTGCGTGACGCTCGGCTCGCTGGTGCGTTCGCAAAGGCAAGTCTTCTCCCGCTCGGCGCGGCCGAATGATTTTAGAAAATAAGATTCAACGTTCGAGTCAGGTAACTGCAAAGCGCGCCACCCTTCCGGATAGCCTTTGAAAGAGGTCGGCGAACCGGTCGCTTCGGACAGTGCATCAAGCATGACTTCCGCCATCAGGCGGCGCGGGTAATAATGGGAATAGAACCGTGCGTCTGCTTTATTCTCAGGGAGAGCCCGGCTGGATCGTTGATAGGTCTCGGATTGCAGGATCGCCCTCATCAGGGCCTTTAGATCAAAACCGCGGTCGCTCAAATAATTTGCGGCAGCCGAAAGTAATTTCTCGTTGCTCGCGGGATTGGTGACCCTCAGGTCATCCACGTTTTCCACTAATCCTACCCCCATAAAGTTCGCCCAAACTCGGTTCGCGATGGAGCGTGCGAAATAAGGATTATCGCGGGAAACGAGCCAGTCAGCCAGGGCGGTGCGGCGATCGGCCGGATCATCCGGGGCGAGCGATTTACCATCCAGTGGCGACGGGACTTGCGGTTTACCTCTCAAGGGTTGAACGAGATCCCCCGAAGCCGCGGCGAAGACGATATTTTCACCATCGCCCGAGCCGCTTTTCATCCTCACGCGTGCGAATAAATTCGCCATTTTGTAATATTGGTCGTTCGTCCATTTCTCCATCGGGTGGTTGTGGCACTTGGCGCAATTGATCGACATCCCCAAAAACGCCTGGGAAGTCGTCTCGGCCATGTCGCGCGGATCTTCGCGGAGAACGTAAAAATTCGCCGCGCCATTTTCGATGGAACTTCCCTGGGCCGTGACGAGCTTGCGGACGAAAATATCCCAGGCTGTATTCGCTGCGACGTTGTTATGTATCCAGTTATAATACGACCACATCGCCGCTGGTCTCAATTTACGGCTGTTAACCAAAAGCAAATCCGACCATTTGTACGTCCAGTAATCCACAAACTCGGGACGTTTCAGTAATTGCTCAATCAGTTCATCCCGTTTGTCGCGCGATTCGTTGGTCAAAAACGCCTCCGTCTCTTCGACCGTTGGCAGAATGCCGGCACTGTCCAGGAAAGCGCGGCGAATAAATTCCGAGTCGTTCCCTCGGGGAGAAGGAGGAAGATTTAGGCTCTTTAGCTTTTCCAGCACTAAATCATCGATAAAATTCCGCCGCTCCGCTTTGGCAAAAACTTCGTCGGCCAGTGAATTGGTGTAGGGCACCGTAATCGTGGCGATGGCGATTCGGCTTAAGTACCATCCTGTGATCGCCCCTTCCCCATTGCCGATCACTTTGACTTTGCCTTGCTCGTCTATCTGCGTGACGGACGCATTCGCGGCCGTGTACTTGACCCAGCGCGTCACATCTTCCGAGTGTCCATCGCTGAACCAGGCGCGCACATTGAGCTGCTCCTCCGCTCCGTTGTTCAGGATGACGTGATCGGGAATGATTTCGATCCTGGCAATGCGAGGTTCATCCTGCTTCGGGCCGGGCGCGCCGGCCGCAATCCATTCGGAAAGGATTTTGTATTCTTGTGAATCCACCTCAAAACGTTTGCCACCTTTATGTGGGATGCTTCCGCCAGGTTTCAGCAACATGAGGCTTCGCGCCGGATCGTTTAGATTAACTCGGCGGCCAAGCGCCTGCCGGGTCAGGGTGTTGTAATCTCCCTCGTCGTCATAACCACGCAACGAAAGCTTGAAACCATTCTGACCCGCGGCGGCGCCGTGGCACGCGCCCGCGTTGCATCCCATTTTCGCGAGCACCGGCTGCACATTGTTGCGAAAACTCCATTCGAGCGGGCGCTCCATCGCATCAATGGTTACCTGCGAGGTTGCGGCAACTCCTCCTACAGTCGCCCTGATCGTGGCGGTGCCATTTTTAACAGGGACGAGTGTCCCGCTTTCGATGCGCACCACATTCGTATCGCTGGAAAAAAAATCGACCTCGTTGGTGAGCTGTCCTTCGAATCCACGAGAGCCGGTGCGCTCTACTAGCAATTGCTGCCGCGCCGCCCCACCGGAAAGCTTGATACTGCTCGGGAGCAACGCCAGGCCATCGGCGCGGCAGACCACGAGATGGAACCAAATCAAGATGCTCGAAAAGAAAAACCTCATGGGGTGTTCGCGGTGCAGCCTAAAAAAGTTCACCAATTGCCTGCGTGCCGAAATCGACCAGGGGATAAGGCCGCGAATTCGGTCCGGGCAAATGAGTCTCAAGGTTTAGCCCCAGACTGCGATAAATCGTCGCCACAATTTCATTCGGTTTCACGGGCCGCTCGACCGGATACGCCCCGATTTCATCGCTCTTTCCGACCACCCTTCCACCTTTCACTCCGCCGCCCGCAAAATAGACTGTCCAGCATTGCGGCCAATGATCGCGCCCCCCCGCCGGATTGATTTTTGGC
>JBBQYF010000292.1:0-2905 GCA_038208955.1 Elusimicrobiota bacterium | reverse complement strand
CGCCCGGAGCATTGCGGGAAGGTCGTGGCCCAGGTTTTGGGCGGGCACGCTGATCAGATTCGCCCCAAAGAGGTGGGCCATGATCGGGTAAACGGCAAAGCAATATTCAGAGACGACCACATCCACGCCCGGGCGCATGAGCGCGTGGCTCACGAATTCGATGATTTCGTTGGAACCGTTTCCGAAGATGAGATTTTCTGCAGCAATGTCGAGTTTCTGCGCGAGCTTGCGTTTCAGGTAATAGGCATTGCCATCTGGATAAAGATGCAAAGTGTCCAGCGCCTGACGCATGGCGGCGAGTGCTTTGGGTGAAGGACCAAGCGGATTTTCGTTCGAGGCAAGTTTGATGACTTCGTTTACGGGAAGGTTGTATTGACGGGCCACCTCTTCGATCGGGCGGCCGGGTTGGTAAACCGGGAGATTCGCCAGCGTGGGACTAAGCGCGTCGAGAAAGGAAGTCATTTAACGGCGTTCAGGATTTTTTTGACGTCGACGTTTTCTGCGATGAGATCGCGGATCAACGCGATCTTCTCGGTGTCGGAAGGGCGCGTCTTCACGATCACACTGTGCACTTTAGAGGCGACCTGATAGCTGCTCTGACTGGTGAATAAGACCGGGAAAGGCATGTCACGTATGACTTTCAGAACGTTCGGATTGGGTTTCATGTCGCCCGCTAGAACGATCCCAGCCAGCCCATCTTTACCTTTGCCAATCTGCGTAGTGGCGGCGGCGAGGATGATATCTTCGCGATCGCCAGGTGTAATAATAAGCACGCCCGGTTGGAAAAAACTCATGGTGTTGTGCACGCCCATCGCGCCCACGACCACATCATCAATGAGGTTGTTGAGGTTCGGCGCGTCGTTCAGAGTTTCCGCGTCCAATTCCTCGCGGATAAGATCGACCGTGGGATTGGAAAGCAACCGTCGGTGAGGGATGACGCCGAGCAACTCGAGCCCTTTGCGCTTGAGGCCGCGGCGGGCAAAATCGGCGACGTAGCTCACCTTGTCCTCCATCACCTTATTGAGAATGATGCCGATAATTTCCACGCCTTCTTTTTCAAAGAGCGCCTGATTCAGACAGACTTCGTCAATCGGTTTGCCGATACCCCCTTGGGTGACGATGATGACTTTGGCGTTCAGGAGCTTGGCGACCCGCGCATTGGAAAGATCAAAGACCGAGCCGACCCCTGCGTGACCGGACCCTTCGCAGAGCACGAAGTCTTTTTCCCAGGCGACGCGATCAAACGCCTTCTGAATTTTGCGCACGAGCGTGTCATAATTCGAAGCCTCCAGATAGCGTCGGGTGAAGTCGGGCTCGATTGGGATGGGACTCATCTCGACGAGCGGACAGTTCAGCTTGTAAACCTGGTCCATGAGGACGGTATCCTCATCGATTTTTTGCTCCGCAATTTCGACCAGACGCTGGCCGACCGGCTTGATGTAGCCGACACGCGGGTAATGTTTTTGGACGGCGGCGAGAAGACCCAGTGAAGTGGTGGTTTTGCCGTCGTTCTGCCGGGTGGCCGCGATGAAAACTCGAGGTGTTTCCGAGTTCATAAGAGCCCCTCGGCGGGGAGCTTATACTGATTGTCACCGTAGAGCAGTTTGTAAGCGGTGGCCTGAACCCCCATGATCGCGGCCACACCCATGATATCGTGGGCGTTGGAGCCGCGCGAAAGGTCCGCTGCCGGGCGATCAAGCCCGAGCAGAATCTGTCCGTAGGCATTCGCGCGCGCCACATGCTGGATCAGTTTGCTGCCGATGTTCCCGGAGTTGAGATCGGGAAAAATGAAGACGTTCGCCTGTCCGGCCACTTTACTCTCCGGCAATTTGCGGGCGGCAATCTCCGGGATCAGCGCGGCGTCGACCTGGAGTTCGCCATCGAAATCGGCGTCAAGCATCCGGTCTTCCGCCTTCTTGCGCGCCAGCGCGGTGGCGGCTTGAACTTTGCCGATGGATGGGTGCGTGGCGCTCCCTTTGGTCGAATAGGAGAGCAAGGCCACGCGCGGACGGACGTTCAAAAGCTGCCGTAATAGTTCCGCCGTGGAAACGGCGATATCGGAGAGTTGTTCGACATTGGGATCGGGAATGACCCCGCAGTCCGCCATAAACATGACGCCCTTTTCGCCAAAGCGTGTGTCCTCGACTTCGAGAATCATGCAACTCGAGGCGGTAGTGGCCTGCGGCGCGACTTTGATGATCTGGAATAAGGGACGCAGGACGCCGCCGGTCACTTCGTTCGAGCCCGAGACCAACCCATCCGCCTGGTGCATGGCAACCATCATCGCGCCGAAATAATTCGGCTTGCTCATGGTTTCGCGGGCCTCGCGCTCCTTTATGCCTTTAAAACGCCGCAGTAACTCGTAGCGCTTGGCAAAATTCTCAATCTCCTCGCTCTGGGTCGGATTAATAATCCGAATGCCTTCGAGAGAGACGTTCAGTTTTTCGGCGGCGTGCTTGATATGTGTGCGGTCCCCCAAAAGAATCGGAACTCCGCAACGGAGTGAATAGAATTGCCGCGCCGCCTGGAGTACGCGCGGTTCAGTCCCTTCGGGAAAGACGATCCGCTTCGGGTGGCGTTGCAGCTTTTCAATTACACTGCCTATGAAACGCATAAGAGTTGTCTAACTGAGCACCCGCCAAACTGCAAATAACCATTTGTGCCGGAACGGTGGGAAGGCCGGGACGCTCAGAATACTTCGACCACCTGCCGAGATTGGATCGAGCGCTCTTCCGCTTCGCAGATACGAACCGCGTTCACTCCGTCTTCCATGGTAACAATGACTGGGGGTTTGCCCTGTTGAATGCATTGGATGATGTGCTGCAACTCGCCTACGTAACCGTCAGGGCCTGGGCATTTCACCGTTTCCGGGGGATGGCCGGGACGGAAAACGCGGAGAAGGTTG
>JBBQYF010000291.1:0-2905 GCA_038208955.1 Elusimicrobiota bacterium | reverse complement strand
TCTTCTTCCTCGAGCGAAAGTTCCCCCCCGTCGGTGGACAGACTTAACGCTCCTTCAGATCCTCTGACATCGGACAACGATAAAGATCCGCGGGCCATCGGGTCGATGCGCGCGTGGATTTTTTGAATCGTTTTTTTCGCGGCGGATTTAAGTTCAGAAAGCCCCAGGATGTCGTCCGTTAGCGCGCGCAGCGGCTGAACCGCCAAAGCCGTACCGACCGTACCCAGGCCTTCGACAGCCTTAAGCTTCAAAGCGGGCGACGGCGCTGAGACCCATTGCAGAAGCACCCGTTCTACCACTTGGCCTCCACGGGCGATAAAAGCCTCGATAAAATCGGACAAGATTTCCGCGTTATAGGGCAGCTCTTTGACGTTCAGAACATCATCGACAAAGCTTTCGACATTTTCTTCTTTCAGGCAAACCGCCGCCCATAAGCGAATCAGTGGATCGCGGTCTTTTAGCGCGCTCAGGGTTGCCGTTCGCGTCGATTCACTTCGCGGAAATTTCTGATGCAAGATTGCCAGATTGCGCAACCGGACGTCTGTATTCTCGTCCTTCTCGAGATTAGCCGTCAGACGCTCGAGTATTTCAGAGGATGGGATCTGCATCAGCCGCAACAAATCCAAAGAGTCTTGAATTCGCCCCGCCATCAGATCGGGACGATTGATCACTACTTTTTCCGCTTCGAGCAACTCGGTCGCGCCCGGCGTAATGGCGGTGCTTGTCCCCTCGACTAGTTTCCGGATCCGTCGGCGCACCTCGGCCGAACAAACCGCCTGCACACCTGCTTCGTCTTCTCCCTGAATTCGAACGGCCTCATCGAACGCCTGATCCCCCGTGGCGATATCACGACCTGCTGCCAATTGCATGGGGGCCTTGAGGCTCCTTGCGCGCACTAAAAATGGAACGATATCGCTGACCGGGCGCTCCACGCGGATCAACCAGCTTTCGAGACTCTTGCGGCGTTCGGCCAGCACCAGCACTCGAACTTTTTCATGCACGCCTTCGAGTCGAAACCGCCGCCACCGGTCTTGGAGATGAAATCCCAAGATTGTCGCCGTCTCATTCCATTTTTTGCGTGTCTTGCTATTTAAATAACGGTAGTAAGCGACCGTCGGGAGGATCCACCCGATCAGCAAAAAATAATCGCGATGATGGAGGTGTAAATTTTTGAGGGTCAGAAACGCCGATGAGGTCCAATAAGTTAGGAGCGTCATAAAAGGCGGACAACGGGTTCTTCGCGCATGAGAAATCGTCGGCGAGACAAGTCGAAGGCCGAGGCACAAAGCCAGCGTTCCGCATTCACGCCAAAACTCAGTTCGAGTCGTGGCGTTCGGTCGCCCGGTCGATGCGGCGGGTCGAACTGCCCGAGCGTTGGGTTGGCCTCGTTCAGCGGAACCACCAGTTGCTTCTCCCCATCCGGCCCTTCCGACAGTTTATGGAGACGCCCGGCGGCATCCCAGGAGAATTTGCGCATTCCGTCGGCACGACCCATTTCGCAGATCACCAATTTGAAGACCGTTTCCGGTTCGCCAAAAGCGCAGGTCGGCACGAGTCGCCGTTTCCAGAGAGACATCTCCGTCGGAAAGCGCGTCCCTTTGGGCACCACAACCGTGTATTCGGGCGCATGCGTTGTCGGGTTGTAGGTGATAAACGCATAATCGTGAACAATGAAATCCGTAGTCGCCAGTTGGCCGGAGCCGAAAACCGAAGCGCCGAACGCCGCCGCCTCAAAAGGCTGCCAAGCGCGTACGCGGTCGCGCCCAAACCGCTTTTCAAATAACCCATACACTCCGGGAAGCAGGGTAGAACCGCCGACCATTAAAACTTCTTCGATTTCTTCCAGGCTCGTCCCACGGCTATTGCATTGGGTCTCGAGCTCGGCCAAACACTCCTCCAGTTGGCCGTACAACCCATTTTCGCCGAGAAGATCGGACAGCGCCTCACGCGTAAAATCCATCTTTATATCGGCAAAATTGCCGGAACCTTGGCGCCGCAGAATAGCCGGCGGCGGCAGACGAAATGTTGCTGTCTCAGAATAGTAGACTGCTTCCTTGACTCGGCAAGCTTCGCGCAGCATTTCACGAACCCAGAATTGGGATTCCTCATCATCCAACATGTCGTCCTTTAGTGGAAAGCCGAAATAAAGACCGGCCACCGTGAGAATCCAACGATCGACTGTACCACCGCCGATGGCGCGCGATGCTTTGGCAAAAACTTGGCAGCGACCTGACTGGACTTGCTGAGGATGAATCGCGACAAGCGCCATATGCAAGGTCCCACCGCCGAAATCAACAACGAGGATTAGTCGCTCGCTCGTCAGCGTTAGACCGTACCCGAGAGCGGCGGCCACGGGCTCGTCAATAAATTGGACCTCGCGAATGCCCAGTCCATGGGCACAGCGGCTGATTTCGGCGCGATAGGTTTCGTAGGCATCAACGGGCACGGTGAACAGGGCACTCCGGATCCGCTCGCCGGTTTCGCGTTGCACCTCAGCCAGCAATTCGCGCAAAAATATGCGCGTCACCTCACGGGCATCATAGCGCCGCTTTCCCGCACGGGCCAAGATCTTGGCGGGTTGATCCATCAGGGCAAGTTTAAAAGTCGCCGCTAAATTGTCCTGCACGCGGGCTATATTTTCTTCGAGCGCGCGTCGACCGATCACGGCTCGTCGACCAATGAACGAAAAACGGTCGATCAGCGGCCAGCTCCCAAGTCGGTCGCGCCAGCGCAAGTGGCTGAGTACATGGGTGGCTGAAGGAACGAGCGAGCGCCCCTCCTCCAGGCCATCGGGTACGGGCTTTAGGCAAATCGCGGGCAATTCGAGCAGTCGGGGTTGTTGCTGCGCCACATCCCAGCGAGCGATACGCGTGTGCGTCGTTCCCAGGTCGATAGCCCAGTTAAT
>JBBQYF010000290.1:0-2914 GCA_038208955.1 Elusimicrobiota bacterium | reverse complement strand
AGGTCTCGTCGGCCAGTGGGCTTTCGCCTTCCAGGCGGTCATCTTCCATAAACGTCTGGACGCGTTGTAGCAAACGCCGCAGCGACGTTACCCCTTCTTCAGCAAATGATTCGAGCAACCGTTTAAGCTTGAGAACATTGGCAACCGTTTGGTCATGATGATAGGACCGAACCGCGAGTTCCAGAATAAATGATTCATCGAAAAGTTCATTCATCAGCACTTTCAAGGGTTCCCGGCCGACACGTGCGTGTAAGCGCTCTAGCAGCTGCCATGTTTTGTGATGCGCGGCCGAGAACGTTTCCGGCAGGCGACGCGAGGCATCGAAGCCAATTGCCTCCTGTAGCGCAACGATTTCCGGATCCGTGAACCCTGCCAGGGGCGACCGTAAAAACCCAACGAGGGCTAAGCGGTCTTTAGGATTTTCGATGACTCGAAGAAAATTAATCAAATCCGTTACTTCCGGTGTTGAATAAAAATACCGTTCTCCTTCGACGACGAATGGAATGTCCCTATCGCGCAGCGCCTCGACAAAATGCTTCATCGCGGGCGTAGAGCGCAAAATCAGCGCAATGTCCCGATGACGGAGCGGTCGCTGGCCTTCTTTCTTATCCAGGACGGGGGCGATGCCGACGTTTGCGACAATCCATTGGGCAATATCGATCGCTTCCCGTTCCGTCGCTTCCTCTGAACGGATTGGATTTTCGGAGTGGACGAGGCGTAGTTCGACTTGCTGCAACGCTGAACCGTCGCGCGCGCGCAGCGGCTGGAGCGGCGTATAGGCGGGCGAAAGATGTCTGTTTTCCAGAATAATTTTCGAAAATGCTTCATTGACGACGTGGATAATTTGATCATGACTTCGCCAGCTTTTTTGAAGTGGCGTGGACATACCCCCTTGCTTGAGGATCATTTCACTAACCTGCCGATAGGCCCGGATATCGGCGCCGCGAAACCGGTAAATGGATTGCTTGGGATCGCCGACGACAAAAAGTTTCCCTGGTTCTAATTCGACCTCCGGCCAGCGCGCGGCGTGGCCGCCGATCTTTTCCGCGAGGAAAAGCAACAACTCGCCTTGAAGCGGATCGGTATCCTGAAACTCGTCGATGAAAATCATCCGTATTTCGTCCTTGAGTTGTGCGCGGATGTCGTGATGTCGTCGGACCAAGTCGCAGGCGAGGGCGAGCAAGGCGTTATTCGAGAGATATCCACCGGCCAACGCTCGGGACCGGAATCGAGCAATGAACGGTTTCAGTCGACGCGTCACGAGGGCAATGAGACGGTCGCCATCAGAAAGCATATTCAATGCTACTTTTTGCAGATCTTTAATCCGCGAGCAATCCTCTCTGGACCAGGTTTTGGTCGGAGATCCGACGTCCAGACGAATGTCGTGGAGAACCGAAGCGGGGAGACTCGAAAGTATTTCTCCTTCACCCGTTAAGGACCGTCCTAGAATCTCTTCAGCAGCGATGGCTACTCGGCCGGTCTGGTCTTGGGTCTGTCGTGACGCCAAAAGACGAATTTCATCGTGGAGCGGCTTCAAACGCGATGCCAAATCCTCGGTGGACAGCGGCAGGGACCAAAGCGGAACGTCGAAATCGCAAAGGCGCTGCGCCACGTCTTCCACATCCTTCAATGATAACTTGGACAAAATATCCAGCCAGTCCGCTGCATGCGGAGAGTGGGTCTGCAGTTCCCCGGATAGCCAGCGAGGCCATTCCAAATCGAAGAGCTCTGCGTAACGCAGTCCTTTTTCGTCTACTTCCGATCCGGGATCGATGCCGGCGGCGATTGGAAAACGCTTGAGCAGAGAAAAAGCGAACGAATGAATCGTGCTGATATTGACGCGGTCAATTTGCTCAAGAGCTAGGCGGGCCATTGATTGCAGTTCGTCCAGTCGATGGGACCAGAGGCGGTGGGCTTCCGGAACGGTGGTGGCGACCAGGATTCGCTGAAGTTCTTCGGCCACGCGCTCTTTCATTTCGCCGGCGGCTTTTTTCGTGAACGTTAAGGCGATTTGCTGCGTGAGTGGAATGCCTTTTTGGAAAACGGCCTGCAATAAGGCGTGCACCAGGCTATAGGTTTTTCCCGTTCCCGCGCCGGCTTCAATAACTTGGTTGCGGGAAAGGTCCATAGCGGCGAGGACGCTAGCGAATAACGGTCAGTTTGCCGCGCGTCTCGCGGTCTTGGTCGTCTGAGATTAAGTAAAGATAGAGACCCGAAGACACGTCATGGCCATCATTGTTTTTTAAATCCCAAGTCACACTATTGCTTGCCGTCGGAAGGGTGACGACCCAATGGCCGTCGAGGGTAAAAAGCTTAATTCCGCAATTACCGCTTAAATGGTCAAAGGTTATCGGGGAACCCAAATTGACATTCGATCGCCAGGGATTGGGAAACACACGCACGCCGCTTAGGTCGTTGGAGACGAGTGTGGTGGTTCCTTGGGCTTCAGCGACGGTATGAGCGGAAGCGTCCTGCGCCTTAACGTCGAAGAGATAAGTGCCGGGAAGAAGCGTTAGCGTAGAGAGGTCTGCGGTAGGGCCAGAAGTGTCGAAGGCAATCGGTGCTCCCGCGGGGTTTTGCGGCGTCAGAGTCCAGTGAAATTGACTCACAGTCGAGCCCGCCGAATAACTTGCCGTGATTTGCGAGTGGCCCGTGATCGTAGCCGGTAAGTTGAGCGTCAGCGCGAGGCCCAGACTGCCGTAGAATTGCTGCAATGCTGTGTAAGCCTGCTTCGGGGTCCGGTTTACATCCAATAAACCATAATACTCCTCATTGGAAATATCGTCGGGAAATCCGCCGCCCGGCTCGTAAAATCCACCCAGATCGTAAGTGGCGTAAGAGGTGCCGTTCGGATCGACCAAGCCACCCAACTTGACGTTGTAATTGCCGGCCTTCCAAACGGAATCGGTGAACC
>JBBQYF010000289.1:0-2936 GCA_038208955.1 Elusimicrobiota bacterium | reverse complement strand
AATATGGTCCGCCGTAACGGTACCGATGCTGGCGGTACCCGAAAACCCGCCATCGGCGCTTCCGACAACGCGGATGTTGGCAAACTGAACGGAGATAACTTTGTCAAATTCGATTCCATAGTGATTTGGCGTCGGGGCAGTGTTCGTCGACCAGGGCGCCAAGGTCCCGGCATTCCGAATAACGCCGTTTGAAAAGGATATGTTTTGCGGCATCACGTTCGTATAAATATCCGAACTGACGATAATTCCTGACGCCGTTGTTCCATCGACCGCAAAACTGGATATCACTACATCGGATTGGCCGACCACGCTAATTCCACGAGCGTGCGAATTTCCCACCGTGATGTCCGACGCCGTCCCCCCGGTGCTGTAGGGCCCATTGGAATAGTGAACAAACGCGAGCCCGTCATCGCCCGTATTTTGCGTCGTAATATGGTTGGCGCTGCCGTCCAGGCAATCGAAAAAATCGACTCCATCCGCCATCGTATTTTGGATCGAAATATTCGTAGCCACAGGCCGGATACAACGTCCGAAGATAAGTCCCGAGCCAGGAGCATTGTCGACGGTCAGATGGTCCACCACCACATCTGTTGCGCCCTCGATATCCATGCCTACAGCGATCCGTTGGGTCGGAGGGACTTGGTAGCCGAAATGCAGATTTGTAAATTTAGCCCCCGTACCTCCTCCGAAATAAAATCCGGCGATCGTGTTGTTCGAAAATTGCACTTTCGCATTCGGATCGAATATAAACTGGCCGGAAAACCGTTGAACCTGGAAGCTGGCGAGCGAATTATCAAGGGCGTAGGTCCCAGCCGGAACATTCACCGTTCCCGTGCTGCTGGCCGCTTTAAACGCATTGGTGAAAGCTTGCAAATTCTGCGTGGGATGGGTGTTGTCGCTGTAGGCGCCATAATCCAAGACGCTGACAGTGGCACCATTCGCATAGGACGCAAAACCTCCCAAAGCGCAGACCAAGATCACCGCGCGGCAGTTACGCCCTTGTTCAAAGATGTTAATAGCTATTCGCCGCATATTTTAGCCCAAAAGGCACCTGCTGTATTTTTACCAATTGAATGTTACGGCTGCATGAACAACCGCTTACCTAAAGTGCGGAGATCCGGGACTCCTAGAAGGTTATACTGGAAATGCAGCGGCTACCAGGGGAAGTTTGGGTAAAAGGGGGGTATCTGGGAGAAAAAAAGAGGCGCCCGCGAGTAGCGAGCGCCTCTTAGTTACAGAACTAAATTACCGGCCGTAGTTTGATTTTTCCATAGGTCGATCGGACTTCGAGTAATCCGCGGAAGACTCGCCGGCGGAGGCCACGTCTTCGGCTCCCGTGTTTTTCAGCATTTCTTTCGCTCGCGTGACCCATTCCGAGCTATCACAATGCACGGAGAGAAGGATTCCGCCCGCTTTGATCCGGCCTTCGTACCGTTTGGCTTCATATTCCGGAATACCCATTCCTACGAGGGCTCCGAGAATACCACCCAATGCACCTCCCACGCCTGCACCAGCCAGCGCGGCCATGATCGGCCCTGCCGCAATGAGCGGACCTACGCCAGGGATCGCCAAGGCACCAATGCCGGCTAACCAACCCAAAGCGCCACCAATCGCCGCGCCCGACCCCGCACCGGTCGTGGCTCCTTCTGGGGCTTTGGTGTTCTTTTCAGCGGCAAAGTCTTTTGTGCCTTGATTTTCCGGCAACAAAACGGAAATATCAGTATTGCGAAATCCCGCTGCTTTCATTTGATCAACAGCTGATTCCACTTGACCCCGGGTTTTGTAAATGCCAAATACGGCTGTGTTTTTTCCTGCCATAAATAATCCTCCTTGATTAGTTCGCGCCACGGCGCGCGGTTGACGTTCGTTATGATCCTTTGACGGTGATGTTATTGGTGACGTTGCCGACGCCTGCAATGTCGGTTGCTTTGGATTCAATCGTCGCTTTCTCGTCTTGCGTATGGACGACACCCTTTAAGGTCACTTTCCCCTGGGCGGCGATAATCTTCACATTGTGCGCATAGGTCGACAAGGACTTGTCTTTGTAGATCGCCTGACGGATTTTGCGCATTAAGTCGCGGTCGGCTACATCATTTTTTGCTTGGTCTGCCGTCGGTGCCGCCGCCGATTGATCGCCGGAATTCATTTTTGAATTGTCAACCGCCGGAGCCGTGGCGGCGTTGTCCATATCAGCAGCCTGCAGCCATGCACCGGAACTCCCGAGAGCCGCGCAAAGCGCAGATGCCAACAGAATAAGTCGGCCTGATTTCTTGTTCATAATTCTCCTTTCGCTATTTTTTAGGGACATCGATCGAGTTCTGGGCAGCCTTGGCCGGGCTATCGCCTCGAAGGCCGCTCTTCTTCACCATTGCCATTTCGGCATCCGGAGGGACGCCGTTCGCCTTCAACTCTTCTTTCAATTCCATCATCCTCGCGCCAAGTTCGTCCATATCGATATCGGTTTTCGCCGCGTCCGGAAACATGTCGCCTTCCTCTTCCTTAATGTGATGACGGACATTTTCGGCCAAGACGGTGAACTTCGCATCGTAGTGCTCTTCGTTACCCGTCATGAGTTCAAGTTCGGCAATAAGAACTTTCGCCACATGATGTTCTTCGTCCGCCTCATCCATGATTCCTTCTTCATCGTCGATCTCATTGCGCACGGCCGGGTAAAAAAGCTTTTCTTCAATCGTTGCGTGGATCTTTAGTTCGTTCAGCGCCTCGGTCACTATGCGCTTCTTCTCACGCTTATCCTTGGCTTCTTCAAAGTCGTCAAAAAGGGCTTTCACGGTCTTATGATCTTTCTTGAGCAAAGCAATGGCGCTGACCTTCTCGAGCGTTTTGGTTTCAGGCATATAAATATCTCCCCGGTAAATTTGACGCCACCTTTCGGCGTTAAGTTAGACCAGCGGCTAGTAGGAATAGTAACAACGGGG
>JBBQYF010000288.1:0-2943 GCA_038208955.1 Elusimicrobiota bacterium | reverse complement strand
AAGCCGGATCAAGTGGTTAAAGTGCATTTGGCACAGATTGATCCGTTCACCCTGACCAATGCGAAAACGCTGGCAAGCGGCGCTTTTCAATTTGGATTCACGAACATCACGGGGGCGAGCTTCTCCGCCTTGGCCACGACGAACCCCACCTTGTCGGCGACCAACTGGCTGGTATTAGGCGGCGTTACGGAGATTTCAGCCGGCCAGTTTCAATTTAACGACTCCAACGCGACCAATTATCCGCAGCGATTTTACCGGGTAAGCAGCACTCCCTGACACCTTCTGAAGTCCTCGTAAAAGGTAACAACACAAATTGGGAACAAGCTTCGCTAAATAATAGTTGACTGGTTAGTAAACAATGCTATTTTACTTTGAAACAGTGACGGCTGAAATAAAAGTCATAAAGTCTCAGTTTGTTTGAAACGTAATGCTGAATTGGGTGTCATACAATACAGGCAATTCAAATGGGAAAGTATCGAATGAACAGAAAACACCGAGCGTCTCTATCATGTGTCTCAATCGCGGTTGCGTTTAATAGGCAAATAGTTGACTGGTCGCTTTAGTTTGAAACCAACCCGGCCGCGGGCGTTGCACGGGCAAAAATCCTAATAATTCGCTTTTGAACTTTTTAAATCAGTAAACCTAAAACACGGAGATTTTGTGAAAAAGAAAAATAACACGAAAAGAATGACAGCGCCCCGGCTGACCAAAAAAGGCAGACGCCCAAGCCGATTTTCAATCAAGCCCCGCCTGTCGGCAGGCGAACGAGCGCCCAAGTTGATCAAGTTGGAGGATTCCGCGGACGATGGGATCATGCCGACCATAGTTCCGCGCGACGCCGATGCCGCAGAATATACTGAAGTGGAACGCTCACCTTACGACGGCAACACCGCCTTCAATCTTTATTTGCGCGAGGTCGGGCAGACCAAGTTGCTGACCGTCCAGGAAGAAGTCCAACTGGCGGCGCGCATCAAGAAGGGCGACCGCAAGGCCCGTGAGCGGATGATCAAGGCCAACCTGCGCCTGGTCGTCAAGATCGCGCGCGAGTATGAGGATTACGGCATGCCGTTGCTCGATTTGATCAATGAAGGCAACATGGGTTTGATGAAGGCCGTGGAGCGGTTTGATCCCGCCAAGGGCGCCAAGCTCTCCACCTACAGCTCGTGGTGGATCAAGCAGGCGATCAAGCGCGCCCTCGCGAATCAATCCAAAACCATCCGACTGCCGGTCCACGTCGTGGATAAATTGTTCCACATGCGGAAGGCGTCGATGAAGTTGCAGGAAGTCCTGGGCCGCGAGCCGACCGACGAGGAATTGGGCGATGAACTTGGGTTCAACGCGCAGAAAGTCGCGCAGTTGCGCACGGCGGCCATTCGCCCCGCTTCGTTGGAAGCGCCGTTGGGCGATGACGAAACGAGCCGGATTGCGGATGTCGTGCGGGATGAAACCGCCGATACGCCGTACGAGCAACTTGAGGACAAGACGAATACCCTAATGTTGCGCGAATTAGTTGCCACCCTTGATCAACGGGAAGCGGAGATTCTCCGCTATCGTTTCGGCTTGGATGGCGATAACGAAAAGACGCTGGAAGAAGTGGGCCTGAAATTCCGCGTGACCCGCGAGCGCATCCGCCAAATTCAGAACGTCGCGCTCGCCAAATTGCGCAAGCAAATCGAGAAATTGGAAACCGTCCGGGCGGCAGCTTGATTTCCCATCAACGGTGGGACACATTGCTGGGGCATGGATCTACAATTGCAGCATAAGCGGGCCTTGGTCAGCGGTTCGAGCGTCGGCATTGGTTTTGCCATCGCTCAATCGCTGGCGAGGGAAGGGGCTTCGGTGGTGGTCAATGGGCGTTCGGCAGAACGTGTCGAAGCGGCGGCAAAGAAAATCCGCGCCAGCGGGGCCAAAGGCAAAATCACCACATCCACGGCTGATCTTTCGACGCAGGCCGGAGTGGATGCCTTGGTTGCGCAGCTTCCAGAAGTGGATATTTTGGTCAACAACCTGGGCGTGTACGAGCCTAAGCCGTTTGAGCAGATCACGGACGAGGATTGGCTCAAAATATTTCAACTGAATGTCATGAGCGGCATTCGCCTAAGCCGAGCCTATTTGCCCGGCATGAAAAAGCAGGATTGGGGACGGATCATTTTCATCTCCAGCGAATCGGGCATCAATATTCCGGCGGAGATGATTCACTACGGCATGACCAAGACCGCCCAATTATCAATCTCGCGCGGCTTGGCTGAAACCACTGCGGGCACGGGGGTGACGGTGAATGCCATTTTGCCGGGGCCGACGCGGTCGGAAGGGGTGGAGCAGTACGTGGAATCCATGGCCAAGGCCAATCAAACGAGTGCGGCCAGCGTGGAGAAGGAGTTTTTCAATTCCGTCCGCCCCAGTTCGCTTTTAAAACGGTTTGCCACGCCGGACGAAGTGGCGGCGTTGGTGACTTTTGTCGCGAGTCCGCTTTCCTCCGCCACGAATGGCGCAGCGTTGCGGGTGGACGGCGGGGTGGTTCGTTCGATTGTTTAAACGGTTAACTTGGCCATTAAGGGAAGGGGATTTTTCAGCTATGGAACAACGAAAACTTGGCAGTCAGGGATTGGTCGTGTCCGCCATCGGCTTGGGCTGCATGGGGATGTCGGATTTTTATAGCGGACGGAATGAGCAGGAATCTGTCGCGACGATGGAGCGGGCGTTGGATTTGGGCATTACTTTTTTCGATACGGCCGATATGTACGGGCCGTATAAAAATGAGGAACTGGTGGGCCGCACCCTCGGGCCGCGCCGCAAAGATGTGGTGCTCGCCACCAAGTTTGGAATTATTCGCAGCGCCACCGATCCCACCGTTCGCGGAGTGAGTGGCAAGCCGGATTACGTGCGCGCCTCGTGCGAAGGAAGTTTGCGCCGGTTGAAAGTGGACGTTATTGATTTGTATTA
>JBBQYF010000287.1:0-2991 GCA_038208955.1 Elusimicrobiota bacterium | reverse complement strand
CCCTTCAACGTCAACGCGCGATGAACCACGACACACCCACGGCTTTGATGTTTACGGCCTGAGCCCTCACCCCGGCCTGCGGCCGCCCTCTCCCACCTGCGGCGGGCGAGGAAAAACTTGGGGAACCACTAAAGAGACGCGACCCATTACGCCCGAAACTAGGGCTTTGGAATAAAGTGCTTGAAAACTAGAGGCGATTAACTTGGGTTGTGGTTTGAATCGGTGTCGCGGATGGTGAGCTGTTGCGTATTGCCGGGGCAACTGAGCTCGTTGTAGGCGCAGCGGTACTGAGTGGTTCGAGCCGGGTCGTTAAGAACGCAGCAAACGGACGGGGTGCCGAAGAGGCCTGATTCACAATGCCGGCCGCCACACCAGAAATCGGCGCAACGCTGTTCTTTCGGAACGCAATTACCTTCTTTGTAAGGCGGGGCGGAGGCACCGTCGGGAGAAAACATCGCAATGATATGCTCGCAGCATTTTTCGTTGGCTTCGCAGGATATTTCCGCCTGCCCGCAGGAGGCAACGTCGGCGACGGCTGGCTTTGGGGCTAAAGCGACCAATCCGAGAACGATCAGTGACAGCGCCTGAGAGGCATTGGGCTTTTTCATTGCTCTTCAAACTAAGCCCGAACCTAGGCCCGTGCAAGAGCTTTTTAATTTTTAAAAGGCCGCTCATTACGGGTTCATTTATCAACCCATTTTGGAGGGAATGCTAGAACGGGGTCTCGCGAACGTCGGACGGTTATTCGCTTTTGCGGCGATGGTCGGCGGTGAGGCTCTTTTTCCGTAAGCGGATACTTTTGGGGGTGACTTCGACCAACTCGTCGTCTTGAATATACTCAATGGCTTGTTCCAGAGACATAATGCGAGGCGGCGCTAACAAAATGAGATCGTCCGAGCCCGTGGCTCGCATATTGCTCAATTTTTTCCCTTTGCAGGGATTGACAACGATATCGTTGTCTCGCGAATGTTCGCCGATGATCATGCCTTGGTAAACGGCAACGCCCGCACCGATAAAGAGCGTACCGCGTTCTTGTAAATTGTCGAGGGCATAGGCCGTCGTTTCGCCACCTTCCATCGCGATCATCACGCCGTTCAAGCGCTTCGTTGTGGAATCGGTTTTCGGTATGTAGCCGTGGAAACTGTGATGCATGATGCCCGTTCCGCGTGTGCGTGTGAGCAATTCATTTTTGAAGCCGATGAGCGAGCGGGCGGTGATCACATAATCCAACCGCAGACGATCTTCTCCGTCGACAACCATGTTTTTCAGTTCGGCGCCGCGGCGTCCGAGGCTCTCGAGCACGGCCCCCTGATTTTCTTTCTGAATATCCACGATGAGATACTCGGCCGGCTCCAGGGTTACTCCGTTGTCTTCTTTGTAGATCACCTGAGGACGGGAGACCGCCATTTCAAATCCTTCGCGGCGCATGGTCTCAATAAGAATCGACAAATGCAATTCGCCGCGGCCCGATACTTTGAACACGCCCGTATTGGCTTGTTCCTGGATTAAAAGACCCACGTTCGTTTCTTGTTCGCGCTCCAGGCGCTCACGAAGTTGCCTTGTAGTAAGGAAGGCTCCGCCGTCCTTGCCCACAAATGAGCTGTCATTCACCAGAAAGTCCATGGAGATCGTCGGTTCATCCACCGTTAATGGCGGCAGAGCGACGGGGTTATCCGTCGAGGCGAACGTATGTCCGACGGTCACATCCGCGCAACCCGCGATGGCCACGATATCGCCGGCCAGCGCGAAATCGATTTCCCGGCGAGCGAGCCCAAAGAAACCCTGAAGCTGCGTCACTCGGAACGTTACGTTGCCTTCCGGGCGAACGAGCACGGCCTGTTGGCCCTTGGTAATTTTTCCACAGGAAATTCGCCCGATGCCGATTCGGCCCATGAAGTCGTTGTAATCGAGCATGGTCACGAGCATCTGCAGCCCTTTGTCTGCATGGGTGAACGGCGCCGGGACGTGCTTGACGATGGTTTCGAAAAGCGGCTTCATATCTGGCGTCGGTTTTTTGTGATCGAGCGATGCCCAGCCCTGACGACCTGACGCATAGACGATCGGGAAATCGAGTTGAGGATCGGTCGCACCGAGATTCACAAACAGGTCAAACGTCCTATTCAATGCTTCGGGCGGGTTGGCGGCGGGCGCGTCGAGCTTGTTAATGACCACAATGGGGCACAGTCCTAATTCGAGAGACTTCTTTAAGACAAATCGGGTTTGCGGCATGGGCCCGTCTTTGGCGTCGATCAACAGCAGCACGCCGTCGACCATTTTGAGAATTCGTTCGACCTCGCTTCCGAAGTCCGCGTGACCGGGCGTATCCACAATATTGATACGCGTCCCGCTGTACACGACCGACGTGCATTTCGCCAGAATCGTGATGCCGCGTTCGCGCTCGAGCTCGTTGGAATCCATCACGGCTTCCTGGGCCTCATCAGCTTTCACTTTGAATTCGCCTGTCTGTTGCAGCAAGGCATCAACGAGCGTGGTCTTGCCATGGTCGACGTGGGCAATAATGGCGATATTTCGAACGTCAGAGCGGCGTGGTTCAGTCATAGAAATTCCTGTCTTTGGATTGTTTAGATTCTTCTGCAGCGAGGACAGCTCGGCGAGATAAACCTAGAACGGCGATATTATAGCCTTTGCCCATCTAAATGCAAGCACTTCATCAAGCGGCCACTTTAAACCCGCCTTACTTTCCTTATTTACATCGCTATTTACATCGCTTAGTAACCGTAGCGGGAATTCCACCCTATTGTTAAGAGATGTTCGACCAAATCGTGCTGACTTGGAGATACGTTTTGATTAGTACCCAATCCGATCCCCTTTCCCAAGGATGTCATTGAATTTGCGAATGAACGGCTTACCATTAGAGGAGCGATGAAAGCGTTTAGACTCAATAAATCCGGGTTTTCTATTGTCGAGGGTATCTTGGCAGCGGCCATGCTAGCGCTGCTTGCCTTAGTGATGGCCGCGACGCTACGTTCC
>JBBQYF010000286.1:0-3018 GCA_038208955.1 Elusimicrobiota bacterium | reverse complement strand
ATGCGATCTCTCTCTAGAAGCGCTTATGCCGCCGGAGACGAAGGTGAGCTTTGTTCGGCCGGGTTTTGTATTGGGCTCCGGATTGGTCAATCCGATCATCGGCATCGGCTTACAAATGCCGGGAAATGCGCTGCTCGCCATTGGTAACGCCCACCGCCCGCTGGCGATCATCAGCCGTGACATTTTAAATGCCGCATTGCTGCAACTCGTAGCGTCGCCGCCCTCTTCAATGCGCGAGGTTCTACTATTAACAAGCAACCAATCCCCAACGCGGCGTGAATATCTCCAGGCCTGCTGCCAGGAATTGGGATGCGGTGCCCAAGTTTGGTCCTTGCCGACGGCCGCTTGGTTGGCAGCGGCCGTGACGGGGGAGGTTGTCCTTCCTGTCCTAGGCAAGAAAGGCAAAAAGCCCTACCTCAAAATGAAGAGCGCTTGCGATAATTTTACCTTTGATGCTCGCCAGACGGAACGACGATTAAATATGAGTTTTTCTTTTGACTGGAAGCGAACTCTTCGGGAATGCATGATGCCCCAGCCGCAAAGCTTGCCCCTCGGTCCAGCCCTTCCACCTTCCATTCCACCCACGAAGGCAAAAAGTCTGACTTATTTAGGCTTTGGACACATCGTGAAGCAAAAGCATTTGCCCGCACTGCGGCAGATTCAGTTTACGGGGCGGGTGAAGGCCTACGATTTGCTGGCGCGCACAGACCCTTCCGGCATTGCCGTGCGAGCTCTGGACGATTTGGCTGCACTTGAGGATGCCGACCTTACGATAGTCGCGTCCCCCGGTCCCCTTCATAGCGATGCGCTCCCGCGGATTCGTAGCTTGAAAGGGGCCATTTTAGTGGAAAAGCCACTCTGTTATACCGCGGGCGAATTTGCGCAATGGAAGTCGTTTGCACAGAGCCACTCCTCGCCGGTTCTGGCCTGTCACAACTACCGTTTTAAACCGAACGTCTTGCAAATGCTAAATCACTTGCGCGCCTTCAACCCCGGCGAACTACAGCAGGTGCATGTTGATTTTCAAAGCCCGCCGGTGACGAGCACGGCCCCGGTCTGGGCGCGCGACGAGAGACGGGTGCGCACGTTGCTCATGGATTTTGGTCTTCATTTTCTCGACCTGGCTTGCATGTTTGGCCAAGATCCCTGGACGATTATAGACGTGCGTCATGACTTGAACGCTCAGGGGCAAACGCGACTTATCGAAGGACGAATCAGGAGTGGTTATCCCGTTACCTTTTTGCTGCGTCAAGGCTTTGGTCCAACTCGCTGCCGTGTACGCTTTACTTTTCAAAACTATTCGGTCGATTTGGGCTTTTTCCCGGAAACCTGTATTATATCGATGTCAAACGATTTGTATCCGGTGCTCTGGCAATCGCCCCTAGCATTGGCGAGAACACTCGCGGGAAAGGTGTTTGATAAATTGAGGAAGAAGGAGCGCGATCCCTCGCATGCGTGGGTTTACACTCTGGCGTTGGATGAATCAATGGCGGGGCGCCGGTCCATCAGCGTTGAAGCGCTGGAGCCGTTTTACAATCTCTTGTTCGCCCTATCTGACCGCGTTTATTCAAAACCCACCGTCCGAGCGTAGCTCACCAGGTTCTTGGTTGTCGTCGGTCGTCACGCGCAATTTTGCGTTAATCGATAATTAGGCGTTGTAAGAGGAGAACCTTATGCCAAGTTTTACGCAATTGTTCATGCAAGAATCGATGGAATTGATTCGCCAGCTGGATACGGAATCGATAGAGAATGTCGCCAAGGGGCTAGCCGAGGTTCGCAATCGCGGCGGCCGCCTTTTTATTTTAGGTGTGGGTGGATCGGCCGGTCACGCCAGCCACGCGGTTAACGATTTCCGAAAGATATGCGGTTTTGAAACGTACACGCCCACGGATAACGTTTCAGAGTTAACCGCTCGAATTAACGACGAAGGCTGGGATACCTGCTTTGCGGAGTGGTTGCGTGGATCACGTATGGGAGAAAAGGACGCCGTCTTGGTTTTCTCAGTCGGTGGCGGTAACCAAGAAATGAACATCTCCACCAATTTAGTTCGCGCCCTAGAGCTTGCGAAAGAAGTTAAAACCAAAATCTATGGTATCGTCGGGAAAGACGGCGGTTTTACAAAGAAGGTCTCCGACGCCTGCGTTGTAATCCCCGTGGTCTCGCCGGACCGCATCACTCCCCATACGGAAGGTTTTTGTGCTGTTGTGTGGCATCTTCTCGTCAGCCATCCAGCTCTGAAAGCGGCGCCGACGAAGTGGGAATCCGCCGTGCCTGCACGCTAACCTCCTCGGAACCCGCCCGTGAAAATCCTCAGCATCGTCGGGCGGCTTACTCCTCTCGACGGAGGTCCAGCGAAAACGTGTCCGGAGTTGGCCGAATCGCTGGTTCAGCTCGGTCACTCGGTCGACATTTATACGACGAACGCCCACGGTGATGAAGTACTCCCCGTCCCGGTTAATACTCCCGTACTCACTAAAGGCGTTCGCATCACTTATTTTCCGATCGGCTGGCCGCGCTTCTGGGTCACGTCCTTTCCCTTGGCTAAAGCCCTCAGCCGCGATGTGACAAACTACGATATCGTGCACGTTTATTCTCTCTATTCATTCCAAAGCTTGGCAGGGGGATACTTCTGCCGAAAGCGCGGGGTTCCTTACATCGTTCAGCCGCATGGGGCTCTCGATCCATTTCTCTACCGCCGGCATCGGTTCCGCAAATGGATTGCGGAGCGTTGCTACGACAATCGTAATCTCAGGGGAGCGGGGGCGGTGTTATTCAATAGCGAAGAAGAGCGACGTTTGGCTTTGCCGATCATTGGATCACTCTACGCGCAAGTGGTACCCTTGGGTCTTCATTTACAAGATTATGCTGCGTTGCCTCCAAAGGGGGACTTTCGCCGCCGTTACCCACAGCTCCAAAATAAACAAGTGGTTTTGTATCTCAGCCGAATTAATTTTAAAAAAGGTCTGGACCTCCTCGTTGCGGCATTTGCAAAAATGCGCCGCACTCGGCCAAAAGTCC
>JBBQYF010000285.1:0-3053 GCA_038208955.1 Elusimicrobiota bacterium | reverse complement strand
AAATTGTGTCTTTTTCGCGATGACGTTCATGCTTTTGTTTGCCTCGGCAGGCCAGACGGCGGTCTTCGCTGGCGATGTCCGTCATTACTCGGTTACTCGCACGCTAGACCTCGGCGGCAATGGAGGCTGGGATTACGTTACCGTCGATTCCGAGCACGGCCTAATTTTTCTTCCCCGAACAACGCACACGATGGTTGTGGACACCGCGACCGGCAAAGTTATCGCGGACATCCCGGGCCAGATGCGTAATCACGGGGTCGCTTTAGCCCCTTCGGTCAATCGCGGCTTCATAACGGATGGGCAAGACGCCGCCGTAACGATCTTTGACCTCAAGACTTATCAAATACTGGGGAAAATTAAGGCCGCGGATGACGCCGATGGCATCATTTACGACCCCGCCAGCCGAAAGGTGCTTGTTGCTTGCGGCGACGCCGGCCAACTCATCGCAATCTCGGCGGATGTCGATCCGGCGGCGGGACAGGCGGACGCTGCGGTTCCATTAGGGGGAAAACCTGAGTTTCTCGCGGTCGACGGCCTGGGCAAGGCCTACGTGAATCTGGTCGATAAAAATGAGGTTGTTGTCATTGACACTAAGACGATGAAAGTACTCGCGCATTGGCCTACCGCTCCGGGCGGCGCGCCGACCGGTTTGGCCATCGATCCAGAGCACCGCCGGTTGTTCGTTGGTTGTCGCAATCCGGCGAAGCTGATCGTTATCAGTGCCGACGACGGTAAAGTTCTCGCCAGCCTTCCCATTGGAGAAGGCGTTGATGCCTGCGGCTTCGACCATGGCAACATTTTTGCTAGCTGCCGCGACGGTTCGCTCGCCGTCGCGCGCGAGACGGCCCCGGGTGAATTCAAGATTGTGCAGACTGTGGCGACTCAGAAGGGATCACGAACCATGGGCGTCGATTCCCGGACGCAGGCGCTCTACATACCCGCCTCCCTATTTGCGCCGCCGTCGAGCTCCGGTGGCCGCCCCGTAATGAAACCGGGCACGTTCAAAGTTCTCGTCGTGACTCCGACCAAATGAGCGAGGGCTTAGCGACCTAAGCCGGGTAGGCCACGGTCCGGCTCTGGGTAGCGGTTGGCGGGTGGATTGCGTGGGATACCCGAAGGAATGCATGCCGTAATCGGCGGTTGTTTATGGGCCGCTATTTGGGATTCTACTGTTGGGCTCCCGACGATACCCAAGCGATCGGCGCCCGGTCCTTCGTCGACGCGTTTCCAGGCCTCATTCGTCAATTCGAAGATGAATCGTCCGGCAACGAGCGGACTTGAATCGAGCAGATTCATTTGCTGATTTAGAGCTTGCGATCGCGTCTCATCCGTCAATGTCAATAACCAGTCAGGGGTTTGCCCGAATTCGTTCAACACAAAAGGCATTACCGCAAGACCATTGGCTTTTCGCGTATTATTCAAATTCTGCAAGTTCGCGAGATCCTGCCCTAACACCGAGGCGTCGCCATACAGGTTTAAGCCGAGCCCGTCGACGTTTTGCAGCGCCGCCAAATTTTGCCAAGCGCTTCCATTGGGCCGGCCGGAGCCAAGCAAAATCGGACGCTGAACGTGGGAATCCTTTTTCAAAATTCCGGCGAGCTGATCCATAAACGAATAATAATCCGATGGCGAAAAGGGCAGGGAGGGATAACCACCGCTGCCGAGGTAATATTCGTTTTCATTCCCCAATGTCAGGGCCGCCACCCAGGGCTCTGAACCATAAAGCCGACCAATGGTACGAACACGGTCGGCAATCCATGCTTTATCGCCGCTGTGTATCTGGTCATAAAGGCCCAGAAAATCGCCTAGGTTGACGCGTAAACCATACAGCTCGTAAGCTTTCTCCATAACCTGTTTAAAGCGGCTGATTTCACCTGGATCTTCTAAGGGAGCCTGATAGAGACGGAGCGCCGTGATACCATCGTCCATAAACTTAGCTCCCTGCCCCTGACCCGTCAACGAGGGACTGATTTTCTTCGCTTGATCGTCCGGCAAAAGCGCGGCCATGAGACGGTCGAGTTGGTGGTTTTGGATAAAATCCACGATACTCTTGCCGTCTGGCACCGGCTGATAGTTTCCTCCCTGGTTCATCCGGACGGGCGTCCCATCAGAAAGCCATTCCCAGCGTCCATGGCAATCCTGCTTGAGGCTGACGATGTTGACCGCGTTTGATAAGGCGGAGATTCTTGCGGTCGATGCCCTTGTTTGCTCGTGAGTGGTTTCCAAGTGACGGACGGGGACGCCGGTCCTTTGCGATAGTAATCCCGATTCATCGTGAAGACCATGGAGGAGGGCCGAGTCTTTCGTCATGTCGCCTGATTCAACGATGGGTTTTCCACCGGACTGCAAAAGGTCCGGGCGATTAACGATTGGAACATAATGGTTCGGACCGTCACCGGTGACCCAGTCGTTCGTCGATGCGCTTGCCACCCCAACCCAAACCGCGGAAACCGCCAGAGTGACAACGCGTTGAAAATACAGGGTCCATTGTTGATTCATACGGTGAGTATGGTTCACCTCGGCGAACATTCCAATAGGCAGGACGACACAAAAATCGCGTCCGGGAGGCCCATAGCAAACAGCCTACCCTCGCTTGGGCACGCCTTCTGAATACTTCTTTACACATTCAACCTTTTGGTTGACAATTACTTCGGAACGTGTTATACTCAACCCTATGGTTGATCATCAATCCGCCGTTCTTGACCTGGCTTTTGGCGCGCTGTCGGATCCTGCGCGACGCGCGATGCTGTTTCAGCTCGCTAAAAAAGAATCGACGATCAGCGAGCTGGCCGAACCGTTCGAGATGTCGATGGCGGCGGTATCCAAGCATTTGATCGTGCTGGAACGGGCGCGATTGATCATCAAATTAAAAGAAGGCCGCAATTTTCGTTGCCGGTTAAATCCCGACACGTTCCAAAATGTCTCCGCCCTGCTTCAACACTTCGAAACCTTCTGGACCACGCGACTCGATTCGCTCGAAACCTATTTCACAAAAAAGAACCCCACAAGAGGAGAACCTCATGAAAATGCACGAACAAACAACAACGTTAACG
>JBBQYF010000284.1:0-3081 GCA_038208955.1 Elusimicrobiota bacterium | reverse complement strand
ACAAAACTATTCCATTGTTCGCACTCCGGGCAGCGACCTAGCCAGCGTAAACTGGAATATCCGCATTCCTGACAACGAAAGGACGTTTTTGTTTTTGCGGGCATTTTTTGTTTGCCAGTCTCCAAGGCCCCCGGTTGGATCGGAACGCGGGTTATCGCGCGAAACTCACAAAGCCGAGCAGGTACGCGATATCTTTATCTTCAAATTGGACATTGACGACGCCGTGCAAGTTGGTCGTTTCGGCGATGTCTTCAGCCTGAAGGCCGGCCGTCACCCAGTCGTTCACGTGAATGCGGCCACCGGCCGTATAGTTAGGGCTCGTAAAATGCCGTCCATTAATTACGGCATCGCGTCCAAAATCGAACCCTTGTCCCAACAATTCGAATCGGTTCAGCACGGGCACGTCCGTGCTTTGGAACGGCCGGTAGCGCGCCTCCACGCCCCCGCGGGATTGGATAAGTCCGACGGCGCCCGTGAACGCCCCCCAATGTCGACCCATCAGGCCGGTCACCGTATTCGGCCTCTGGAAATCCGACGCCGACTGATCGCTGCTTCCGCGCGTGCTTAAATTCTGCCCCATGACTTCATAAAACTTGTTGGGTCTGGGTTCGAGGCGAAGACCTACATCGCCGCGGAAGAGGCCGGCTTTAAAGTCGCGGCGAGTTTGAATGATCCAGAAGGCGCGAACTTTCGTAAAGCGGGCCAGGACGTCCTTGGCTTCTTCGCTGATGTGTTTAATGTTGGTCACGGTTTCGCGAATATCTTGGCCCGCTTTTTTATCCGCGACAAGCGTCCCCAGCACACCCTGACCGTTTTGAACTTCGCCCAAAATGTTGTTGGATTTGTCAAGAGTTTCCTTGAGATTATGGATCGCGCTCTTTATCTCTTCCTTGCTGCTCGACAACACGTCATCCAAATGCGCCGCCGCAGATTTGGCCGACGCCGAAAAGGCCTCGACATTTCTAACGATGTTCACGAGCGATTGCTGCTGTTGGCCGAGCGCGGCATTCAGCGAGGTGGTAATGGAACGCAAATTGGAAATCGTGACGCTCAAATCGTTGCCGGTTTTGCCGTTATTCGTGAATTGGTCGAGCGACTTGGTCACGCGCTCCATGAGTTCATCCAGCGATAGCGAATCTTCGCCACGCAATGTGTCGCCGTCATGAACCAGGTCGTCCGGGCCGCCCTTTCCGGGTTCCAAGGCTAAAAATTTTGTCCCAATAATCCCGGTACTGCGGATCCGAATGTGCGCGCTTTTGTAAATCTTAATGTCTTTGCGTAGCGCCAAGACGAGCTCGGCATGATCGTCCGTCAATTCCACTTTTTTAACCGTCCCAATTTCCACGCCTGAAATCTTGACCGGGGATTTGTCCGTTAATCCCTCGACGTTGCCGAAAATCACGCGCAGCGTGTTTTGCGGCCGAAAATGAATATCGCCCAGCATGAGAATGCTGATCATCAAAATGGCCATGCCGGCCAGAACAAAAAGTCCCACTTTGCTCTCTGAAGAAAAATGCTCTTCGGGGGCGGTCTCGTCCAGATCTTCGTTTTCAGCCATGAATTAGTACGCTCTCACTTTCATTTGAATTGGACCTTGGGACGACCCGCTAATGAACTGCTTCACCAGAGGATCGGGGCTATTGCGAATATTTTCCGGCGTATCAATCTGCACAATCTTGCCTTCGTAGAGCATGGCGATCCGGGTGGAAATCTTATAGGCGGATTTCATATCGTGCGTAATCGTTACCCCCGTGGTGCCTAATTTCTCGTGAAGCTGTAAAATCAAGTCGTTAATCACGTCCGACATAATCGGATCAAGTCCGGTCGTAGGTTCATCATAGAACAAATATTTGGGGCTCATGGCGACGGCGCGAGCGATAGCGACGCGTTTGCGCATGCCGCCAGAAAGTTCCGCGGGCTTTAGTTTTTCGATCCCGCTGAGGCCCACCAAAGCCAGCGTCTTCGAGGCGATCTCGCTTGTTTTCTTGGCATCGTACTTGTGCAGTTGCTCGAGGCCAAAGGCCACGTTTTCGCCGACGGTCAACGAATCGAAAAGCGCGCCCATTTGAAAGACGTAGGCAAATTTCTTTTGCACATCGGCCAGTTCTTCCTCGTCCAAATGTGTAATTTCCTTGTCGTCCACGTACACTTCCCCGCGGTCGGGCTTGAGCAATCCGATCATGATCTTGAGCGTAACGCTTTTTCCCGTGCCGGAGCCGCCGATGATCGACAAGGTTTCCCCGTCGTTGACGTCGAGCGAACAGCCGCGCAAAACATGGTTAGCGCCGAAAGACTTGTAAACGTTGACGAGCCGGATCATGGTCGAAAGATCATCCGATGCCCAGCGACACGAGAACCGCGGAAAGAAAGTAATCGACGACGAGAACGAGCACCATCGAAATTACGACGGCGCTGGTGGTGGCCTTCCCCACGCCTTCGGCGCCGCCATCGCAGGTGAACCCCTTGTAGCAAGAAATAATGACGATAATCGCCGCAAAGAAACCGGACTTGATGACCCCGTGGGAAATTTCTTTCCACCCGAGACCGCGAATTTCGTTCAGGTAAATCGTGCTGGGAATTTGTAGACGGTAAACGGCGATGATCCAGCCGCCCAGGACCCCAATGAAATCCGCCATCAGCGTCAAAAGCGGAATGCTGAGCATGCAGGCGATAAAGCGAGGGACCGCCAGGTACCGGACGGGGTTGGTCCCGAGCGTGTAGAGCGCATCCAGTTGCTCGGTGACTTTCATGGTCCCCAGCTCGGCGGCAATCGACGCGCCCACGCGACCGGCGACGACCACGGCCGTCAATACGGGTCCCAGTTCCTTCGTCAACGAAAGTCCCACGACCGTTCCCACGTAGATCGGCTCATTAAAAACCTTGCGAAATGAAAATCCAGTCTGCAAGGCGAGCACCATGCCGGTAAAGAGACTGGTCAGCGTTGTCACGGGCAGCGAATTTACACCGACGGCGACGATCTGCGCATTCACGGCAGCCCAATTGGCCGAGCGGACCCAGAAGAGCGTTTGGCGACAGAGAATAACGATTCGCCCCATCGTTTCGGCGAGAGTCAACAGTGTT
>JBBQYF010000283.1:0-3085 GCA_038208955.1 Elusimicrobiota bacterium | reverse complement strand
ATTTCGCTGAAGGATAAACCCTTTTTCCCGGAACTATTGGATTACATCCAGGGAAAAATGTACGGCGAAGATTACCGCCGCGTGATGGCGATGGTGTACCGGGGCGACAACGCGATCAAAAAAGTGCGCGATATATCTGGGGCCACGAATCCAGAAGAAGCCGACTCCACGTCAATCCGCGGTTCTTACGGGCGCATCACGACTAAAGGCGTCTTTGAAAACGTCATTCATGCCTCTTCCAGCACCGACGACTCTGAACGCGAAATTAAACTCTGGTTCCGGCCCGACGAAGTGGTTGGGAACCTCTATCCCACCAAAGTCATTAGCCGCGAGACGCACGACGTAAAAATCTGGGCGTAACGCGCCCCGGTAGGCTCTCCCAAGTTAATCGACTGCTTTATTGGAGTATGGTTCGGATGGTTGCGGCGATGCCCGCGGCGTCGAGGCTGTTGCGGCGATAGTTCTCTTCGGCCGTTCCCGAGCCCACGTGATTTTCAAGCGGTGAAATATTGACGCCGAGCGATTTCATTACAATGCCCGGTTTTCGGCCGAGCTGGCGAGCGGTGTTGACGGCATCCTTGACGCGGTGCCCGAGGGCATTCGGCTCGGCATCGTGCGCGGTGATAATCGGAACATTGTCCTCTAAGTATTCTTTCACGAAGGGATTTTCGGCGCGCTGAATTTTGTTGATGCTGACGACGTTGACGACTTTGGCGCGGAAGCCTTCCCCCGACAGCGTCTGGGCCGCTTTCACCGCTTCCGATACGACCGCGCCCGAGCTCACTAGGATAACGTGATAACCGCTGCCGACTGTTGCGCCGGGCGGCGACATCGCCACGGGAACAACATAGCTTCCTTCTTCCAATTTTTTACGGTAGTCGGAAAGAGTGGAGCGATCCATATGCGGCACGTTATGACGCGTGCAGCGCAAATACACGGGACGTTCGGGCGCCCCTTTGGCCAGGGCCTTGTCCACGATCAAGCGCGTCAGTTCGGCCGTTTCCTGTGCGTCACAGCCTTCGTAAATGTCAAAGAGTTCGCCGTCCATTCCGGAATAATGGTCCGCGACCGCCGGCATGGCAATGCCCATTTGGCTTTTACCGTCGGGACCCACGCCACAGCCCGAATGCGTGCCGACGGCGACTAAAAATGACCCGAAGGCGGAGGCGTGCTGCAATTCGTCGGCGGCTTCGAGTAAAAAGTTGTCGAAGGTAGCGACAAAAGGAATGAGCCCTTCGTAGCCGAGCCCGGCGGACTTCCCCACCGCGTCAGATTCCGAGATACCCTCGGGAAAGTAGGCGCCCGCCGGATTGGCTTTGGTGTGGCGGCCCGCAATTTTTTCAAAGTCAAAGAGGTGAACCGAATCCTGTAAATCCGGCGAGGTCGCCACAATTTGTGGATGTTGTGTGGCTAGCCAAGCCAAGGCTCCGCCGAAACCTACGCGGGTGCCGAGCGGTTTGTCTGTTGGTTTATAGTCTGGAAAAACCGGCGCTGGAACGATCGCCTGGCGGTTCTGCATCTGTTTTTGACGCCGCTCGGCGATGGCCTTGCTGTTCGCATCGTCCACTTCACGGCGGAGAGCGGGCGTGATGGCGGTTCCCTTGAGAAAGGACGTCAACGCATTTTGATCCGGCGATCCTAAGCGGGCCTCGATCAGCGGCAATGCCCGAGCCAATTCTTCGCTCGTCGGCGCAGTTCCGTGAAATTTGTACTTTCCCGGCGCCTGACCGGTGTATTCCATGAAGTCGACGCCTTTACCTTTAATCGTGTCGACGATAATTACCGTCGGTTGAGCAGTTTTGTGAGCATCGCTTTTAGCTTGCAGCAGGGCAGTGCGGAGTTTCGAAATATACTCCCGGTTTTTCCCCGGTTCGGCGGACTCGCCGCTAATCACCACGACTTTCCAACCCAATGACTGAAACCATCCATCGTAATACACGCTGCTGACGTCTTGCGTGCCGGCCGTCTGCTGAGCCTTGTTACGGTTTAATATCCACGTGAGATTGTCGGCTCCGACGAGCGCCGCATTGGAAGCGGCTTCGTAAATCTCGCCTTCTTCGGCTTCGCCGTCGCCGATGATCGTAAAGGTGTGATAATCGAGCCCTTTGTAACGCGCGGCGAGCGCCATACCGAGAGACTTGGCTCCCCCCATCCCAAGCGCGCCGGTCGAGCAATCGACTCCGGGTGTCAGGTGCCTGGTCGTATGGCCTTGGGCGATAACGTCCGGATTTTTGCGCAAATCCATGAGCGCGTCGAGCGACCATCCTTTAAAGGAGGCTTCGACAAAGGCGCAGTATAAAATTGGAGCCGTATGGCCTTCGCTGAGCACCAGACGGTCGCGATTGCCCCAGCTGGGTTCTTGTGGGTCATAACGCAAGACTCCACCAAAGAAAAGCGTGGCGATGACTTCGGCCAGCGACAGCGTCCCGCCTGGATGGCCAGAACCCGCATGGGTCAGTGCTTTGAGATCAAGAATGCGCAGCCGTTCCGATTCCAGCCGCAACATCTCAATGGGGTCGACGACAGTTTTTTCAGTGCTCACGGGGGATGTCATGGAAAGAGTTTACTAAACCACTGACGGGAACAACAAACAGCCGCCAGTTTTTGCGAGGTGGATGCGCCAACTTGTATTGGCCATCGAATTGGATAATAATGATGCGCTCGATGAACGCTTTTACCGCTAGACGTTCCCTGCAAGCCAGCCTCTTCTGCGTTTCTATGGCCGTACTCATTTGGGAAGTGCTGCTAACAAGAATTTTTAGCGTTATTTTTTATTACCATTTTGCCTTCTTAACTATTTCCATTGCGATGTTCGGACTGACGGTCGGCGCATTGATGGTGGAATTTCTACCCTCCGGCGCGTCCCAGGACGCCGACGAACGACGACTCTGCCAACTGGCGGCCGGAACCGCGGGGTTGATGGTCGCTTGCTTTCTTTGGGAGCTCCGGCCCCCGGCGCAAGCGACGGTCCCGGCCAACTTGTCGCCTTATCTTGCGCGTGCTTTTTTATTGTCATCGATTCCATTTATTTCCGCGGGTGCCTTTTTTTCCCTCACGTTTGCGCGTTTTGTTCCGATTGGCACTC
>JBBQYF010000282.1:0-3102 GCA_038208955.1 Elusimicrobiota bacterium | reverse complement strand
CGGCTGCGGTTCTGCAGCTGAAAACGCAGATTGATTCGATGATCGAGGGTCGCATGCCCATGGATTCCGAAAAGATTCAGAAGTATAACGATTTGTCTAGACGACTAAAAGGTTCCCGCGCCGCGCCGTTGCGTTAGGCTGGCCAATAACGAGGAGGCAGTATTTCATGGCAGAAACGACCGAAGCACCCAAAGATCCCAAAGACCCCAAAGACCCAATAAAATCACTAATCGAACATGGCAAGGAAGCCGGATTTCTGACCTATGACGAAATTAATCGCCGCTTGCCCGAGCAGTCGATCGGCGGCGAAGAATTGGACGACCTATTTGGCACGCTAGAAGATTTGGGGATCGAAGTCGTCGATCGCGAAGAAGATTTAATCCGGCCGGCGGACAAGCCTGTCGAGGAAGAAGTCTTGCCCGATATTGGAACGGAGACGACCAATTCGATCCGCATGTATTTGACCGAGATGGGAAAAGTTCCGCTGCTCACCCGCGAACAAGAATTAACGCTGACCCGCAATATTAAAGAAAACGAAAAGATCTTGAAGTTGATTGTTTTGGAATCGCCGATTACGATGCGCGAGATCCGTAACTGGGAAACGCTTTTGACGCAGCAGGAAATGACGCCCAAGGAACTGATGCCCCGCGGCCGCAAGACCAACCAGGAGTTGTCGCGGATGCGCCAGAAGATGAAAAACGTCGTTAAGTTCATCATGGTGGGAGAACAAAAAATAATCCGGGCGCTGGAGCGATTGCAAAAGAAAAACGTCAGTACCCAAGTGCGAGCCACGCTCGAAGACCGGGTGCAAAAAGGTCGTCTGCAGATTATCAATAAAATTGTCGGGCTAAATCTTAATCTCGACAAGATCAAGCGCTTGACGAATAAGATTAAGGTGATCGCGCAGAAACTTCGCGAAGCAGAATCCGAAGTGTTGCGCTATGAGAAGCGCTTCAAGATGCCTTATGAAGACCTGAACAAGCTTTATCAACAAGCCAAAGCCGGGAAGGTGGCTCCGGCCGTTTTCAAGAAGTCGACGGGCTACAATGCTGCCGCGCTCGAGTCGACGATGGCGAATTTGGAGAATGTCGTCATCCGTCTTCACCGCATGGAAGAAAGTCTTCCGCTTCCGAAGGACGATTTGTTTCGGAGCTATGACCAGATTCGGCAGCTCGAAGAAACGGTTTTAATCGATAAGCTAAAACTCATTCGGGCCAACCTGCGGCTCGTGGTGTCGATTGCCAAAAAGCATCTAAATTCCTCGCTCGAATTAGCTGACCTCATTCAAGAAGGCGGTTTGGGTTTAATTAAAGCCGTCGAGAAATTTGAATACAAACGTGGATTTAAATTCTCCACGTATGCGACCTGGTGGATCCGGCAGGCGATTAACCGGGCGATTGCTGATCAAGCTCGGACGATTCGTATTCCAGTTCACATGAAAGAAATTATTTCCAAACTGACCAAAGTGTCGCGCCGGTACCGACAAGAGTTAGGCCGGGACCCGAGCGTTGAGGAATATTCCAAACACCTCCGGCTCTCGATGGAGAAAGTTCGGGAAATCCTGAAAATAATGCAGGATCCAATTTCATTGACGACTCCGGTCGGCGAGGAAGATGACTCTTATCTCGAAGATTTCATCGAAGATCGTTCCGGCCCGTCCCCGACGCGCTCCGCCCACGAGTTCTTGCGGCACCGCGAAGTTGAACGTATATTGTCCACCCTGAGCGAGCGTGAGGCGCAAATTATCCGGCTGCGTTTTGGCATCGGCACCGGTTACCCTCGTACGCTCGAGGAAGTGGGACGAATTTTCAACGTCACCCGCGAACGCGTGCGGCAAATCGAGGCTAAGGCCATTCGAAAGTTGCGCCACCCCTCGCGAAGTCGTCCTTTGCGCGAATACCTCGAATAGAAGAATAAGCAAAGCCGGCACGAGCTTGGTTTTCGCTGATGATTCCCGGCCCTAAATCCCGCGCCCTATCCAGGCGCCTGTCCCATGTCGAATCCCGGAATATAACCTTTAACTCGCCGCGCTTCCCTGTCTTCTGGGATCGTGCGCGCGGGTGCCACGTCTATGATGTGGATGGTAATTCCTACATTGATCTGACGAGCGCCTTCGGGGTGGCTAGCCTCGGACATGGATCGCCGGCTGTTCGGCGCGCTATGAACGTCCAGGCGCGCAAGCTTTGGCATGGTATGGGCGATGTACACCCAACCCACTCTAAAGTCGAGTTGCTGGAAACTTTGGCTCGGCTAGCACCCGGCCGTCTCTGTCAATCGATTCTCTCAAGCTCGGGGGCCGAGGCCGTTGAGTCGGCGCTTAAAACCGCTCGACTCGCCACGGGGAAAGCGGGAGTTCTTTGCTTTACCGGCGGTTATCATGGCCTAACCTATGGCACCTTGACGCTGACTGATCGCCCGGACTTTCGTCGCCCCTTCTCCGATCAGCTAACCCATCACGTCGTCACCACCGACTACCCTGATGCGCTACACGGTATCTCCGCGGAGACTGCTCTTTCCCGCGTCGAGACGATTCTGCGGCACCCGGCTCGCTCCGGCGTTCCCGCTATCGGTGCGGTTCTGGTTGAGCCCGTACAAGCGCGTGGAGGTATTCGCGTTCCGCCAATCGCTTTTTTGAAAGGTCTACGGACAATCACTCGACGCCACGATGCCTTGCTCATCGCCGACGAAATTTATACGGGTTTTGGACGCACGGGTCGTCGGTTTGGAGTGGACCATGCGGGAGTGGTTCCCGATTTGCTTTGTGTCGGCAAAGCGCTTGCCAATGGGTTTCCAATATCTGCTTGTATCGGAACGCCGGCCGTGATGAAGTTCTGGCCTGTGTCCGACGGCGAGGCTATTCATACCAGCACCTTCCTCGGCAATCCGTTGGGTTGCGCAATGGCGTTAGCGTCCTTGCGCGAACTCGAAGCGCCCGGCTTCATCGCGCGGGCGGCATCCCGTGGCGAACGCTGGCTTGAGGGATTACGCCTGGCCTTGGGCGGTCATCCGCGCGTTGCCGAAGTCCGGGGCATTGGGATGATGGTCGGCGTTGAACTCGTGCGCGATCGCAAGTCGCTGGCGCCAGACGCCCCCTTAGCCAGC
>JBBQYF010000281.1:0-3105 GCA_038208955.1 Elusimicrobiota bacterium | reverse complement strand
GCTCGCTGACGTAAAAGGCACCGCAGCGCTGGGCTTCACTCAGGATCGCTTCTTGAGCTTGTTTTTTCGTTCCGACGAACAAAATCGGTTTACCTTCCGACGCCAGTTCGCGGATAAATTTGTAGGCTTTCTTTAACTCTTTCGCCGTCTTTTGCAGATCAATAATGTGAATATTGCTGCGCGATCCAAAAATGTATTTGGCCATTTTCGGATTCCAACGCCGCGTTTGATGTCCAAAATGCACCCCGGCTTCCAACAAAGCTTTCATCGAAATTGTGGCCATAAGAGAGACGTAATCCTTTCTTGGTTAAAACACTCGACAGTTTATTTTGGCTATTATAGCAAAGAGAAACTCGGGGTGTGCAATAAAACGGTGCCTATTTTGCGCCTTCTTTCAACTGGTTTTGCACAGGTCCGTCCATTCGGCGCTGACGTTTAGCTTCCCAGCGCACAAGGAAAACCGACGATTCGAAAAGGGCAATGGCCGCAAAAGCCAGCAACAGCTGCGTAAAGACTTCCGGAACCGGATTGAAAAGGGTCGCCATTACAAATATTCCCACGTAACAGATTCGCCGGTTTCCCTCGAGGAACTCCGGCCGCAGCATCCCCAATTTTGCCAAAAAATGCATGGCTAAGGGCAATTGAAATAATGTGCCAAAGGCTAATGCCAGCAGAATGTAAAAGTTTAGGTAGGCTTCGACAGACAACATCGGGCGCAGGTGTGGAGACTTTAAGGTCAGCAAAAAACCTACCGCCTTGGGAAATACGACAAACGTGGCAAAGGCCGTTCCTAATAAGAATAGACCATAACAAAACGGGATCGCCCACCGCAGGTAACGCCGCTCCGCATCGCGCAGGGCAGCTCCAAGAAAAGCCCAAGCTTGGTAGAGAATGAGCGGCAACACCAAAAGAAATGAGACCCCGACTGCCACTTTGACTTGGGCGGCAAAGGCTTCCGTGGGTTCGAGGAACACTAACTCGCCGACGGGCCGGGCGAGCCAGCTAATGACCGGGTTGACGGCGAAGACGCCGACCGCCATGCCCCCGATTAAGGCATAAATACAAACCAGCAGCCGCCGGCGCAGTTCGCCCAGATGATCCCAAACATTCACAAGAATTTAGCGGGTCCGCGTAACGATGTAGTCAGCGATAGCGTTCAATGTCGACTTCGGGGTAGATTCCGGAAAACTCTGCAAGGCCATGCGGGCTTGATGAGCAAAGGACGCGGCCTGACGCAAACCCTCCCGGATCGACCCAGACTCTTTTAACCACGTCACGATTTCACCGCTATATTGATCCGCCTCTTTAAGGTAGCCCATGAATTTATCGCGGTCGCTTGGGGCCAATTTATCGCGTAAGTCGATCAGGGGCAAAGTCAATTTACCGTTCGCCAAATCCGTCCGCAGTGTTTTGCCGGTGCTCGATTCCTCGCCGATCAAATCGAGCGTATCATCAATAATCTGAAAGGCCATCCCCAGATTCCACCCGTATTGGCCCAGCGAGGTCACCTGTTCGGCGGATAAACGGGCCAGACGAGCGCCGGCGCGCATAGAGGCGCCCATTAACGTTGCGGTTTTATGATCGATGATGGATAAATATTCCGGCAGTGAGAGATCGAACTGAAAACGTCTCTTAACTTGATTGATTTCTCCCTGGCAAATGGTCCGCGTCGAGCGAGCAAAAAGTTCGATCAAAAACGGATCGTTGATACTCGACAATAGCGAAAAGGCTTCGACGTATAAATAGTCGCCCAATAAAATCGCCACTTCATCGCCGAATGCGACTGCCACCGTGGCCTTTTGATGCCGCAGCGTCGCGCGATCGACGATATCGTCATGGATCAACGTCGCCAGATGGATCAGCTCGGCGCAGGCGCCGACGGTTATGACGTCGTCGCTAAGCGCGCCGCCCAGCTGAGCGCTCAACACGACAAGTGCCGGCCGGAGACGTTTCCCACCCGCTTGGACTACATAGCGAATAATTTCGGGAATCAGCCCCTGGCCGCGGGTCGCCACATCCTGCAGAACGCGTTCGGTTTGAAGCAGAAATGGATAAATACCGCGGTAAAGGTCTTCTAGCCGATCGTGTTCCAGTTGGCGGTCGATCGGAGGCGTATCACTCATGCAAACCTCCGGGTGACGGGGGTGACTGGGGCACCGAGACAGACAGATCAATCGCCGGGAAGGCAGCGGGCATCACCGGGATCAACTTCTCTACTCGGTTTAAGTATATTTGAGGAGCCACGCCAAACAAAAGAGTGACAAAAGAGGTGAGGGCCAGCGTGACGCGAGTCGCTGCTTTTAAAGGAACCGACACCGGATTTTCACCCGACCCAAAATACAGCGCTCGTAAAATCTTGAGGTAATATCCGGCGGAAATAACCGTGTTCACCGTGGCCAGAATCACTAGCCCATGCCAGCCGGCTTCCCAGGCCGCCGCGAAAGCGTAAAATTTGGCGATAAATCCGGCTGTTGGAGGCATTCCCGCGAGACTCAACAGAAACAGGACGAAAAGCGCTCCCAACACGGGTTGTCGCTTGGCCAACCCCGAGTACGCGGAAAGTTCATGCGATCCCAAGGCATCGCCGACCGCCGTCACAAGAGCAAAAGCCCCTAGGTTCATAAATAGATAAATCCCTCCGTAGAGGTAAAGGCTGCTTACACCCGCGACCGTACCAGCGACAAGACCCAAAATCAGAAACCCCATGTGGGCGATTGACGAATAGGCCAACAAGCGCATCACGTTTGATTGCTGCAATCCGGCAACGTTGGCCACGGTCATCGTGACGGCGGCCAACAACGCGAGATTGTGGACCATTCCAAACGCCGCGTGGTTCAAACACAAAGTGAAGACGCGAAGGGCAAGAATTGCTCCCGCAATTTTAGGTGCCACGGATAAGAATGCCGAGATTGGCGTGGGCGCCCCCTCAAAGACATCCGGAACCCACAGATGAAATGGCACGAGCGCCATTTCAAATCCGAAGCTCACTAGAATAAAGAAGAGAGCGAGGATGACGAGCGAGGTTTTGTCTACCAGCATTGGAAGATTCGCATGCAACGTCGAGAGCGAGGTGCTTCCCGTAATTCCATAGAGGATTGAGATACC
>JBBQYF010000280.1:0-3105 GCA_038208955.1 Elusimicrobiota bacterium | reverse complement strand
TACATCCCCTACAATCTGTCCAAACGACTTAAAATCTTCTTGGGGGATACGGGAAGTTTGCTAACAGGATTCGTGCTGGCCGCGCTGTCGCTGGGCACGGCCTATACGCGTGTCAACAATTTGGGTGTTTTTGCGCCGATTCTGATTCTCGGCCTGCCATTGTATGATACGTTTCTCGTGATTTATTTGCGCTCTCAACGCGGCTTATCCCCTTTTAAAGGCAGCAAGGATCATTTTGCTCTGCGTTTGGAAACCTTTGGTTTTTATCGCGAGGAAATTTTAATCATGTCTTATGCATCCAGCCTGCTGCTGAGTTTTGTCGCGTATGAAGCCACACTTGTGTCCCTTGGCTACGCCATGGCGCTTTATGCGGTGGCGGGGATTCTCGCATTGTGGTTGGGGACATGGCTCGCGCGTATTCCGATTGAATCCGAATGAATATTCGAACGCTGATTCTCGGCGGCGGCATGTCGGGTCTTTCCTGTGCCTATCATTTAAAACGGGACTATATTTTGGTCGAGCGCTCGGATGAGCCTGGCGGATTGTCGCGGTCGATCAAGCAAGAGGGGTTTGTGTTCGATCATACGGGCCATCTTTTGCACTTGCGCAATCCTTACACGCTCAAGCTAATCCCCGAGTTGCTGAAAGATAATCTTGTGCTCAACCATCGGCGCGCCTGGATTTATTCCCATGGTGTTTATACGCGCTATCCCTTCCAAGCCAATACCTTCGGACTACCGAGGCATGTAATTAAAGCTTGTGTCCAAGGTTTCATCGCGGCTCAGCTGGAAAATAAACCGGCGCCCACATCGGGCCCCGAAACACTTGAACAGTGGGTGCTTAGAATCTTTGGGCGTGGTTTTGCTAAACATTTTTTCTTTTCCTATAACGAAAAATTATGGACCGTACCGCCCGATGTGCTGACCGCCGAATGGGCTGCGCCATTTGTACCTAAGCCGTCGGTCGAGGAAATTATCCGGGGCGCGTTCATGGACGACACCAAGCGTTTCGGTTACAACGCTTCGTTTTATTATCCGCGCGAAGGCGGCATTCAGTCCTTGGCTTTTGCTTTCGCCAAAGGGCTTCCAGAAATACGCCTGCAAACAGCGGTTACGGCTATCGACTTAGCCAGAAGAGAGGCGACGTTATCGACGGGTGAAACGTTGTCCTATGAGTATCTGGTAAACACTGTGCCGCTGATCCGCTTCCTGCAAATGGCCCGTCCCTTGCCGCCGGAGATTGAAACGGCGCAACAGACGCTGCGTTGGAGTTCCGTTTATAATTTGAACCTTGGGGTAAACCGCCCGGGCATTTCGGATAAACATTGGATTTATTTCCCCGAAAAGAAATATCGATATTACCGCGTTGGTTTTCCGATGAATTTTTCAGCCAATATGACGCCGCCGGGATGCAGTTCGATGTACGTCGAGATCGCCTACAAACCGGGCCAGCCACCGAATGATGCTGAGGCCACCAGCGATTGTCTCCGGCACTTGCGGCGATGTGGATTGCTCCAGCCCAAGGATAAGATCGTGACGACAAATATTCTGCATATCCCCGTTGCGTACGTGACCTATGACAAAAATCGGACGGCTTCGACGCAAACTATTTTGTCGTACTTAGCCTCGCAAAAAGTGCATTCAATCGGTCGATTTGGGGGATGGAAATACTCATACATGGAAGAAGCCATTCTTGAAGGCAAAGCCACGGCGGAGCAAATTCTTGCCGCCTAAACATCGGTACGGGGTCCGCTCGTAATGTTACGCGTTTGCCACGTCATCACTCAGCTGGAGCTGGGGGGTGCGCAACAAAATACGATTCACACGGTCCAGCACCTAGACCCTGCTCAGTTCGAACCCTCGCTCGTCGCCGGGCCCGGAGGAATACTCGATGAGGAGACCCGGCAATCCGCCTTGGCAACGCGATTCGTGCCCGCGCTCATCCGACCCATCCATCCCATCAAAGACGTGATAGCCGTCGCTGTCCTTTATAAGCATTTCCGCCGTCACCGGCCTCATATCGTTCATACTCATTCGTCGAAGGCGGGAATTTTGGGGCGCATTGCTGCTTACTTCGCCGGCGTACCCGTCATCGTACATACGTTTCATGGGTTCGGTTTTACGCCCGGTCAATCTCCTTGGATTCGGCGCTTGTTCATCGGCGTGGAGCGACTCTGCGCTCATTTGAGCACCCACCTTATTTACGTCGCTAGTGACAATCGTAGCGAAGCCGAGGCACTGGGTATCGGCCGGCGCCAGGGTGCGAGTCTCATCCGCAGTGGAATCTTGCTCAGACCCGAACAAGTGGCGTCGACCATTCGCAATGAATTGGAAATTTCCCAAGAGGCTTGGGTGGTTATTGCGATCGGCAATTTTAAAGCACAAAAAAATCCTATGGATCTCGTGAAAGTCGCCGAAGCTGTCCTTAAAGCGGATCCCCCTATTCACTTTCTATTCATTGGAGACGGACCGTTGCGCGTCGCGTCTGAAGAAGCCGTCAAAGAGCTTGGAATCGCGGACCGCGTTCATTTTCTCGGTTGGCGGCGCGACGTTCCCGCGCTCTTGGCGGCGAGCAACGTTTTCTTGCTCACGTCGCTCTGGGAAGGTTTGCCGCGATCGCTGCTTGAAGCGTCCGTTGCGAGGTTGCCCGCGGTCATGTACGCCGTTAACGGCGTGAAAGATATTTTGGTTGAGGGGGAGAACGGATTTCCTATCCCCGCCGGCGATATCGTTCAAGCGGCGGAAAAGATTTTGTGGCTGTCCTCGCACCGCGCCGAAAGCCGGGCCATGGGGTCAAATGCTTTCGCCAAAGTTCAGGAAGAGTTCGACATTGATCTTATGGTTCGCCAGCAGGAGCAGTTGTACCAAGCTCTCTATGCGGCGGTCCCTTTAAAAGAACATTACGAGCAACTTTGGATCCCTCAACCGTGACGAGTGACTTACGGAAATCGTCCGGAGTCTTATCAGCCGTCCTTATCCTCGCGACGATCATGGCGAGCAGTTCGGTCGCCTTTTATTTAGGCTTGAAGCATAGTGCACCGACGGAATCTTCGAGAGTCGATGCCGGAAGTCTGCAAGCGATCCTAGGCCCCTGGCTGCAAAAAAC
>JBBQYF010000279.1:0-3125 GCA_038208955.1 Elusimicrobiota bacterium | reverse complement strand
GGTAATGAGGGCTGAAGACTCCGAGATAATTACCGTCAGGACCGAAGTGGTTATAAACCACATCGAGGATAACGGCCAAGCCTTGCGCATGAGCCGCGTTAACCAGTTGCCGCAGGTCATCCGGTGTTCCATAGCAGCGCGCCGGCGCAAATAGGTCAACACCGTCGTAACCCCAATTCCAGCGACCGGGAAAATCTCCCACCGGCATCAGTTCAATGGCGGTAACGCCGAGGTCTTTTAGCATTTGGAGCTTGCCGGCGACCGTCGCAAAGGTCCCTTCCGGCGTAAAGGTACCCACATGCAACTCATAGATTACCAGCCGGTCCGCCGGACATCCGGGCCAGGCTTCGTCCGTCCATTTGAAGCGCGCCGGTTCTACGATCATTGATGGGCCATGAACGCCCTGAGGTTGATAACGCGAGGCCGGGTCGTGATAGGGCCCTTGGCCGTCGACGAGGTATCGATACAGGTCGTTCTCGTCCGCGCCAGCAATGACGCCGGAAAAATAGCCGTTACCTTCCGGTGTCAACGCATGACGAATCGATGGACCTTCCGTGTTCTCCAGCACGACGTCGATGGCTTTTGCCGCCGGTGCCCAGACGCGAAAATGTGTTTGCCCTTGTTCGATCCACGCGCCGAGCGAGGGCTTCCAGGTCGCTACGGGTTTGACCGTCGTTATTGGCTCCATATTTTCCCTGTATCGCCTTAAGACTTGGCTGGTTCCGCCGCCAAGGACAGAACACCTTCCAGCGGAATTCCTAACCACTCCGGGCGATTATTTAACTCATAGCGGATCTCGTACAACGCCTTCTCAAGTAAAAACATATTCAGCAGCGCTTGAAACTCGATCGGGGCATCCGGCACGCAGCCCGCGCCGGCGATCGATTCACGGTAGGCCTTAATAAACGTCGTCATTGCCCAATTAACCCAAAACTTTGCGGCGGGCTCGAGTTTTACAAAATCGGCGGGGCGGTCGGCCGTCGCTTTAAAAAGTCCGGCGTAGGCCGCATAGTGGAACGAGCGCAACATTCCGGACACGTCTTTGAGCGGTGACTGCTTCAACCGTCTTTCTTCCAAGGTGCGTGCCGGTTCACCTTCAAAGTCGAGAATCATGAAATCGTTATTGGTCCACAGCAATTGGCCTAAATGGTAGTCGCCATGGCAGCGAATAAGCCCTGACGATAATTTCTGCCGGAGAAGGGGGGGCTGTGTACAGGTTAATGCCGCACGAACCTGCAAAACCTTGTGCACTTTTTCGGCCAAGCCGGCCGGCAAAGTCGGCAACTTCTTTTCGATGTCGCGGAAGGTCTCGCGAGCGGTGGTCGCTAGGCGGGTGCATATCGTGGCTAAATATTTCTCGCTTAACGCTTCCGCCGTAAAATCGGGCGAGGTTTGAGGGGCACCCGCAAGGGCGCGGTGCATCTCGGCGGTGCGGCGACCGAGAAGAGCCGCGGATTGCAGATAAGTACCCACTAACTCTTGCGCCAATGCCGGCGGCGGGGTCGTCGGCAATGTCGGGGCGGCGCCTGGTTTAAAATCCGGTCCGACCTGGACGCTGGCGAGACGCCCTAGAACGCGGTCGTAGTAACGACTCAGCTCATCCAATGTGTATGTCCAGCCATCGCCCTGATTATCAACCCACTCCTGCACCATCGTCAGCGTCATTGGATTCTGGCCTTTGCCGAAATATTCGATGCTCCCGACAACTTTTGGAATGCGGTCAAAATGCGCTTCATCGGTCAAATACCGACTCACTTCGAAATCGGGATTGACGCCTTCGGCCAGGTGCCGGTAAAGTTTAAGAATCAATCGATCGGAAAAACGGATCGACGTATTGCTTTGCTCACCCGATAGACGCTTGACCGGCAAGGGCTCGTCAGGAGTGCCGCGCGCGGCTTCAAAAGCAGGAAGCCGTTGCCCTCGCACGCGGCCATGCTGCAAGGCGATGTCACTCCCTTTTTCGACAACCCCCAACCATTCCCGGCAAAATGTTTCGTCCGTCATGGCGTCGAACAGGACACCGTCTCCTTTGGAACCATGGACGGGCGCCAGCACCGCCAGTGGCCGGTCTTTTTGCAACGCCTGCGCGTCGGTTCCCCAAACAAGCCCCAAGGGAACGGCGTAGATATCGCGTCGGCCATCCACGGCTTCGACCTCCACGAGCGTCACAAAACGCTGGTCGTTCTTCGGATCGAGGCGCCCCCAGTCGAGAAATTTGGCCGACTTTATGGCTTCGGATTTGTGACCGTACCAGCGCTGGCGGGCGAGGAATCCGGGGAGCACATCTTTCTCGAGCTCGGTGCGTGTCGGCTTTTCCAGCACCGCTTCTGCCGCTCGACCGGCGATAGCCACGCCTTCATCCTGAACTTTTTGAGCGACGGGTGCCGTCTGCGTTTCCGCGACCGTCACAGGCACCGCGACGCGCTGCAATTGGAACCAATAAAACGCGTGGGGTCCCATCGTTAAAAAATAAGGCAGTTTCCCGATCTTCGGAAACTCAACGCCTCCCAACATCTCGACGGGCATGCGTCCTTCGAACTCGGATAAATCCACTTCAGCCGGTTGGGAATAACGCGACAAATTGGCCACGGCTAAGAATGTCTCGTCGCCATAGCGCCGAACATAGACGAGCACCTTGCGGTTGGAAGGACTTAAAAATGAGAGCGTTCCCCGTCCGAACGTTTTAAACCGCTTACTGATGGCGATCATGCGCTTGAGCCAATTGAGTAACGACGACGGGTCGCGCAACTGCGCTTCGACATTGGTGGATTGATAACTGTAGCCGGCGTCCATCAAGGGAGGCGCGTAAAGTTTCGCAAAGTCCGCGCGTGAGAACCCGCCGTTGCGGTCGCTGCTCCACTGCATTGGCGTGCGAACTCCGTTGCGATCACCGAGATAATAGTTATCTCCCATCGCGATTTCGTCGCCGTAATAGAGGACGGGCGTTCCCGGGAAAGAAAATAACAGGCTAAACAACAACTCGAGACGCCGGCGGCTGTTGTCGACGAGCGGCGCTAACCGCCGGCGGATCCCCAAATTTAAACGCATCAAGGGATCGGTCGCGTACTGCGCGTACATGTAGTCGCGTTCTTGGTCGGTCACCATCTCAAGCGTCAACTCATCAT
>JBBQYF010000278.1:0-3141 GCA_038208955.1 Elusimicrobiota bacterium | reverse complement strand
GGAGCGCCGCGCGCATTCCAGAAAGCGGCGGAAGCGATTATGACGACTGACACGCGCGTCAAAATCGCCTACCGTTTTGTGACAATCGGCGGCCGCGAGGTCCGGCTGTGGGGTTGCGCCAAAGGCGCGGGGATGATTCATCCGGCCATGACGGCTTCCGGAGAAGCCAAAGGGTCTCTTAAAGGAAAGCATGCCACGATGCTTGCCTTTCTCTTTACCGATCTCAAGGCCGCAGCAAACGAGCTCGACCCCGCGCTGACGGACGCCGTCGAGCTGAGCTTTAACCGCGTGACCGTCGACGGCGATACGTCAACGAACGACAGCGCGTTTCTGTTAGCCAACGGAGCTTCAAACGTTGCATTGCGCGGCGCAAAAGATCGGACCATTTTTCGGCAGGCGCTGGTGGACCTCTGTATTGATCTCGCGAAACAAATGGCGAAAGACGGCGAGGGCGCCAGCAAATTTCTCGAGATCCGCGTGATGGGCGCGCGTTCCGAAGCCGAAGCCCAGCGCATGGCCGAAGTCGTCGCGACATCTCCGCTCGTTAAAACAGCCGCCTACGGCGAAGACTCCAATTGGGGCCGGATTCTGGCAGCGCTCGGCCGCGCCGGCGTGCGCTTTGATCCGGCGAAAGTGGATATCTCCTTCGGCAACCTTTGCGTCTTCCGCCAAGGCTCCCCGACCGCCGTGTCCGCCGAAAAAGCCCGCGAGCCGCTGAAGGCCAAGGAGGTCACGCTGAATATTCACATTCATCAAGGCAAAGCCAGCGGCCTGTACTGGACCTGCGACTTCACCGGACAGTATGTCGACATCAACGCCCGTTACCGGACGTAGCGCTTCGCCTCAACACATCCGTCTCCGGACGCCTTTACTCCCGAAGAAGTGGCTCGTCCAACTCGGCAAGGCGATCCATGCCGGAGACCTCGTTATTTTTCCGACGGAGACCGTCTATGGGTTGGGCGCCAGTGTTTTTTGCCGCGAGTCGATCCAGCGCATTTATGGGCTGAAAGGACGGCAGTGGCGCAAACCGCTGGCCCTTTTAGTCCCTTCGCTCGCCGCCGCCGCCCCGCTGTTGGACGCGATCCCGCCGGCGGCTGAACAACTGGCACAAGCCTTCTGGCCCGGGCCGCTGACGCTCGTTCTCAAGGCCTCCCCGCTTGGGCGGATGGTTACCGGGGGACTAGCGACAATCGGCGTTCGGGTTCCGAACCATCCGGTCGCCTTGATGATCTTACGCCACCTCAATATTCCTTTGGCCACAACCAGCGTCAATCGTTCCGGCGAACCGGAAGCGCTTTCCGGCCGCTCGGCCCAAAAATTGTTTGGCAAGCAGGTGGATTGGTTAATCGACAGCGGTACGTGTCGCGGGAAGAAACCCTCGTCCGTCGTCGACGTGTCGCATTATCCTTATACGGTTATTCGCGAAGGTGCCATTCCCAAGAAAAAACTCGAAGTTCTGCTGCTGACTGCTTCCCGACGGTCAAAGGGATTGCCCTAGGTTCGAATATTTTTGGCTCGCTCGAGCCTTCGGGAGAGTGACAGGAGAGCGCTACCCGCCTCCCCTGCATTCGCGGTTCGCCAAGCGATTAGCAGAAGTGTAGAATAGGGCTCGAACTGTCGATGTCTGGCGAGCCTGAACCGCATTCTTCCGCCGGCCTATCTGAAAGGAAATAACCGTGAAAAGCATTTTAAAGAAACAAGACCCGGCCCTCTATAAATCGATTATCGGAGAAACCCAACGTCAAGCTTGGACGCTTGAGCTGATCGCCTCCGAAAACATGGTCTCGGAAGCCGTGCTCGAGGCGCAAGGCAGCGTCCTGACGAACAAGTATGCCGAAGGATATCCCGGCAAACGCTATTACGGCGGCTGCGAGCAAGTCGACATTGCCGAGCGCTTGGCTATTGAACGCGCCAAACAACTCTTTGGGGCCGAGTACGTTAATGTCCAAGCCCATTCCGGTTCGAGCGCCAACTTAGCGGTTTATCTTTCGGCCCTTAATATCGGCGACGCAATCATGGGGCTGAACCTCGCCCATGGGGGGCATTTGACGCATGGTCACCCACTTAATTTTTCCGGTAAATATTTCAAAGTCACGGGTTTTAACGTACGTCAGGATACCGAGCTCGTCGACTACGACGAAGCGGAGCGTCTTGCGATCGAGCACAAGCCCAAGCTCATCTGCGTCGGAGCTTCCGCCTATTCGCGGCAGTTCGACTGGGCGCGTTTCCGGCAGATTTGCGACAAGGTGGGCGCCCTGTTTCTGGCCGACATCGCCCATTATGCCGGGCTGATTGCCGCCGGCCTCTACCCATCCCCCATTCCCTATGCGGACTATGTAACCACCACGACGCATAAAACATTGCGCGGACCGCGTGGTGGAATGATTATGTGCAAAGCGGCATACGGGGCCGCCATCGATAAGCTTGTTTTTCCGGGCGCCCAAGGGGGCCCGCTGATGCACGTGATCGCCGCTAAAGCCGTGGCATTCGCGGAAGCGCTCAAGCCCTCGTTCAAAAAATACCAAGCTCAAATTATGGCCAATGCCAAGGAGCTGGCCAAACAGCTAACGATTCAGGGGTTTCGCGTTGTGACAGGCGGCACCGATTGCCACATGTTTTTGCTGGACCTTCGCCCCAAAAACGTCACCGGCGCCGACGCCGAGAAGGCGCTGGACCATGCCGGTATCACCGTGAACAAAAATGCCATTCCCTTTGACCCGCAGAAGCCGTTTATCGCAAGCGGCATTCGCATTGGTACACCGTCGATCACGACGCGCGGCCTGAAAGAAAAAGAGATGGCGAAAGTTGCTGTTTGGATCAACCGCGCACTATCGAATATTCAAAACCCCAAGGAGCTGGCGAAGATCAAGGCGGAAGTAAAGACATTATGCCTGCGATTTCCAATGTACATGGAAAGGCTGCGGGCTTGAACGTAGAGAAACGAAAAACGAGACACGAGATCAGTACGACGAAAGATGGCCGCGGTAGAAATCTTTCTTTTTTTCCTGCTCATTTTTCGCTTGTCGTTTTTCATTTCACCTCATGTTTTCCATCTATTTAGCCGCCTTTATCGTCGCCTGCGCGGGCAGCTTCAGCGCGACGCCTTTCTCCATCTGGCTAGCCAAAAAGTGGAACGTGCTC
>JBBQYF010000277.1:0-3205 GCA_038208955.1 Elusimicrobiota bacterium | reverse complement strand
AAACGAGGTCTTCGTCAGGAAACCAAATTGATCTTTCAGGTTCGTCGCAATGTTGAGCGTATACTCCGTCGCCGGCTGCAGCGCTGCCGTGGGCGTAATCGTCAACTCATGGGTGGTGGTAATGAGATTTTCGTTATAGGCCAGAGTGATGGGGGCCAAGCTACCGTCCGTTGAATTGACAAGGGTGACGTTGCCCGCGCCCATGAGGCTTATGGTATCCATGCTGGTTGTGAAGTCCGCTATAAACGAACCCGTGGGGGAAATCCCGAAAAGGAACCCGTCAAACTGCGGACCGTCAATAGCGGGGAACGTCACGCCGATCGCGCCGCCGGGCGTTTGGATCGTCACCGACGAAGAGGTCACTGCCGTGTTGCTGGCGTTCTCCCAAACGAGGACTCGGATACCGAGGGCATTTTGGAGTCCGGCGTTATCGAGATAATTAATGGGCGAGGGGCCGCTAGTCCATTGGCTGTACGTCTTCCAGGCATTGGGCACGGCCGAGGGAGTGCCTGGATCGATCAAGTTGCCGCTGCCGTCAAGATATTTGGCGGCCGAGGTGTTTGAGGAAATGGAAATGGCATACAGACTGTCCAGGGAGTTGCCATCCGCATTGGCGTTGAATGCGGTTAGCGCTGGGTTATTCGCCGGATTAATCGACACCGTGAGCCGCACATTGCCTTGAGTTCCGCTGAGCGAAACTCCCGGAGTAAAAGGAATGGCCGCGGACGTGATCGTCTTCGCGTCGCTGAACGCGCTCCCAGGAACCGGTGGCCCGAAGGTTGTGCCGTTCGATAAGACTTCCTGCAGGAAAAGCGTGTAAGACGTATTGGCCGTGGGCAAAGAGCTGAGCGTCAGGCGGTATGGCGGCACCGGGAAGGTCGGGCCTAAAACAGTGGAAACAGCCGAAAGATTGGTGACATCCAGCCCCATCGTGGTGGTGGCGCCTTGGCGCAGAGCCGTGACATTAATACCGCTCGAGCCATTCAGGAGGACGTTCGTCCAATCGACGGTAAGGCTCGTCGAAGAACCCGAGACCACAGTGCCGTGCGGCGGTGGGACGGCGGGAATAACCGTCATCGTCGATAAGGTCGTAGAGTTGTAGATGAACTCCGGGTCCGTGCTCGTACTGTCGTGATATAAGGCTTGGACATATAAATAGGCGCGGAAAGGCGTACCCGAGGTCGTTAACCCAGCGGTTTGTGGGATGTGGCTGAAATCGATCGAATCCATAGTGTTGCTCGTGTCATCTAGTAGAGGATCACCAGACACCCGAGCAACGCCCCCATTGTCGGCGGCGTCTTGTGCGCTGTCCCAGCGGATCTTATAACCGTCAAAGGTGAGTTGATTCGCGGCGCCGGTGAGTAACGGCACTATGAGCGGTGTGTTCCATTGCAATTGGACGGTGGTCAAATTCGTTCCGGCGCCGGTGAACCCGCTGGCAATAAAGGACGCGGCGTTAACTTGATAATTGAAGGTCGTCGGCCCGACGTTGATCGTGCCATCGGTGGCCTTCCCGGTTGCCGCATAGTTTACGTTGGGAAGATTCAATAAATAGTCGTAGGAATTAAAAACACCGGGAGTGACATGGCCGGTCACCGGAATTGGTCCGGAGCCGTCGTCGAAAGTGACGGTATGGGTCTGAAAGTTAACCGCGACACCGGGCGAGAAATCGGTCGCTCCCATCGTCAAGCGGGAAGGCTCGGAGAATATCGTTTGAGTGCAAGGTGTGGAACCTGCCGGGTCTGTATTGATGCATTGCAAACCGGTCACAAGCCCAGTTACGGTGTAAGAAATTTGCGGCCCCGAACTGCCGCTGCTGCCGCCCGTACTGCTAGGCAAAGTCGCGGTAATGAAGAAGTAGGATTTGCCCGCCCCATCTTTAAAGGTCGCCTTCATATAGGTGTAGCTTGGGAAGGGAGTATTCGGCGGATTCGCCGCGACGAAGGCCGAGTAAAGCGTGGGAAGGGTTGCGGAAAAATCGACGAGCTGCGAACTCTTCGCCCTTGTTATACCCGCGGGCGGGGAAACCAAAATGTCGCTCGCGGGATTCTGGCCTGTAGTCGCGATCGCGGGATCTTGTCCTGCCGCTACGTGATCCCAATAAATGTCCATTCTAGAGAAGGTCAATGCACCCGGAACATCCACGAAAAGCGGACTGCCGGCGGTCCAGGAAAAAGTGAGTTGTGTGTTCGAACCTGTGACTGGCGCGGCGATATAACCGCTCGGGATAAACGACGAAAGATCCAAATTAAACGTTTGCGAGTTCGTATTAGTGGCCGCCGGCGTTTGATCGTCCGCGGCGTTAATGCCCATTCTAAATTGCGGCCGGATTCCGAATAGGGCGGCCGGCGTATTGGACATGGAGTAATCCTGTTCGGGGAAAGTACCAGCTGTACTGGCGAGGTCGATGGATGGTACAACTCCGGTGCTGTATTTGACGGAGGACGTCAAAGATACGATCGAATGGCCCGAAACCGCCGTGGCGTTCAGCGCAATTTTAACCGGTTCGTCGGTGGGGCAGCTTCCGGTCGTCAACGTTCCCGCAGGACCATTCTCTATGCTGCAAGAATTTCCAGTGGCGACACCCGTCAGCGTAAAGAGGTCGGTCGGTGAATTTGGCGATAAAACCGGGGGATTATTCCCGTCCAAAATCGGCGTATCAAAGAAGTAAGGCGTGCCTTGGTACACATAGGTCGCTCTGATAAACAAATGGGGTTGAAAGGGTTGAGCCGCCATGGCGTAATAGCTAGCCGTGACAGTATTGGTGGAAAAGTCGATGACCAAACTATGCGCCGGATAGTTCAGGATACTGACTAGCGTCTGGTTACTAGCGATATTGCCGTCCGCTGCGCTATCCCACTTGATCACTAAGCTTTGGAGAGGAAATCGCGAGGAGCTGGCTGAATAAGCCGGGGGAATCCAACTGTAGTTGATCGACTTGCTGTCGACCGGTGAACCACTAAAAGTGTTTTTGTCGACGTATAGCGAAGTATAAGTGGGAGCAACCGAGATAGCCAGAGAAGCACTCCCTCCCGCTTGCGTTGTAGCGGACGCCGTGCCCGAATACGTCGGCAGCGTTTCATTGCTAACCACGATCGGGGCGAGAAGAGCTTTTGAAGTATTAGGACCGGGCATCCCCGGCGAGAATGTTCCGGACCAGGTATTTGCGGAGCCGGCAATCAGCGCGGAAGCGCCATTCAAGGTA
>JBBQYF010000276.1:0-3229 GCA_038208955.1 Elusimicrobiota bacterium | reverse complement strand
GTGTAATCTCCTTAGTTTCTCTTACCCGTTTCGGGTTTTGGTCCTTGTCCTCGCGCGCGAGGACTAAAGGATGTCTCACAAATTTTCCAGATACGTCAAAATGGTTCGCACAGGATGACCCGTGCCGCCCGTGGGGCAATAAGCCTGATCGCTGTCGGCCCAAGAAGCGCCCGCAATATCCATATGAACCCAGGGAATATCGCCAACGAACTCCTGCAGAAACAGCCCGCCAATGATCGTGCCCGCTTCGCCGCGGCGGCCCCCAATATTCTTGAGATCGGCAATCTTGCTCTTGATATCCTGTTGGTATTCTTTGACGAGCGGTAACTCCCAAAACTTTTCACCGGTTTCTTTGCCGGCGGCCAAGAGCGCCTGAATCGTCGCCGGATCGTTACCCATTAAGGCCGAAATCAGATGCCCGAGTGCGACGACGCAAGCACCTGTCAACGTCGCGATATCAATCATCACGTCAGGTTTTTTCGAGGCGGCATAGGACAAAGCATCGGCCAGCACAAGCCTGCCTTCCGCATCGGTGTTTAAGACCTCGATGGTTTTTCCATTAAATGCCTTCAGGACATCGCCCGGCTTTTGCGCGCGCCCACCGGGCATGTTTTCAGCGATGGCCATATAGCCGCGCACTTCGAGCGGCAGCTTGAGCGCCGGCAATGCGCTCATAATTCCCAGCACGGCCGCCGACCCAGACATGTCGTCCTTCATCGTTTCCATGGACTGCGCCGGCTTGAGCGATAAACCACCGGAATCAAAGGTGATACCCTTACCGACGAGCGCCACGGTTTTCTTCGCCTTGCCCACCGGTTTATATTTCAGTTCAACGAGCCGTGGAGGGACTGCTCCGCCGACCCCGACGCCAAGCAGCGCTCCCATGCCGAGCTTTTCCAAATCTTTCGTTTCGAACACCCGTACCGAAAGCGGGGCTTTATTATAGCGGCGCGCCTCCTCAGCCAAACGTTCGGGATTCATCTGGCTAGGCGGTTCATTGATCAAGTCACGTGCTAAAAGGGTGGCCCGACTATAAATGCCGGCACGCTCGATCGCTTGCCCGGCCGCGCCATCAACAGATTCAAGCAGAAGCACAATTTCTTCAACGGGTTTCGGCGCGTCCGCCGCGGGCGCGCGGTGCCGGTCGAACCGGTAAGAACCGAGATAAAAACCTTCGGCCATGGCCTGAATCTCGGCGGCTTGCGATCCGATGATCGGCACACCGACGGTGATCCGGGTTAGTGCCAACTTCTCCGCCCATCGCAGCGCTTTCGGCGCGCAGCGGCGAAACGTTTCCGGAGACCAATCCGACTTCTTCCCGATGCCAATCAGCAGCACGCGTTCCGCGGGATTGGCTTTGGCCGGCCGGACGAGCAGGGCGTCGCCTTCGGTCCCTCTAAATCCGTCGGCTCGCGCCAGCGACGCCAGGTCGGAGGCGGCACGCCCAGCGCCGAGCAGTTTGAGCGGTTCATCTTGGAAGGCAAAAAGGACGAGAAACTTTAGCGTCCGGCTATTCTTATCAACCGCCTGCGCAATAATTTTCAATAAATCCATATCCACCTATTAGACAATCGCAACCATCCGGTCGATGGCCCGACGAGCCCGAGCGGCAACCTCCGTCGGGACTTTGACTTCATACTGGAGATCCTGCAATGACCAAAGCACTTTTTCGAGCGTAATCGTTTTCATGTACCCACAGACTGCACCGTCCATTAACGGCAAAAACGTCTTGTCCGGGTATTGTTTCTTCATGCGGTGAAGAATCCCCGTTTCGGTGGCCACAATAAATTCTTTTGCCGGAGAAACGGCCGGCCGGCGCATCATTCCCTCGGTTGACAGCATCTGATCGGCATGCATCATGTGTGGGGTTGTACACCCGCATTCCGGGTGGATCAGAAACTCCGCCTGGGGATGCTGCTTTTTCATCTGTTCAACGCGCCCCGGAGCCATTTGAGAATGCACCCCGCAATAGCCCGGCCACAAATGGATCTTTCGTCCCGTCTTTTCGCGGACAAAGCTTCCTAAATACATGTCAGGAACGAACAAAATCTCCTTGTCCGCAGGGATTGATTCTACCACTTTGACGGCGTTTGAGGAGGTGCAACAATAGTCACTCTCTGCCTTCACCTCCGCCGACGTATTGACGTAAGCCACGACCACGGCCCCCGGATGCTCGGCTTTCCACTCGCGTAAAGCCTTGGCCGTGATCATGTCGGCTAGCGAGCAACCGGCAGCAAGGTCGGGAATCAGCACTTTCTTAGTCGGCGACAGGATGCTGGCTGTTTCAGCCATGAAATGCACACCGCAAAAAACAATGATATCGGCCTCCGTTTTGGCGGCCGTCTGAGAAAGACCGAGCGAATCACCGACAAAATCAGCCACATCCTGGACTTCCCCAATTTGATAGTTATGCGCAAGGATAACGGCCCGGCGCTCTTTCTTGAGCGCCTGCACCTGATCATGGAGAGAGGATTGTTGTCGTGCAAAAGCGGCGGTCATAATGTTGTCCTGTCATGGCGGCAGATCGCCTTGCGACCTCTTTGTGGAGCTAGACCATACACCCCGGAGGCATGATCTGCCGGACGACAATCAGCGAAGGACGTCTTATTTGACGACCGCTTCCGCCAACTGCCGGTCTTCCAGCGCGCGGCCGTCCTGAGTGATTTTCATGGCGCAGAATTTAGGACCGCACATCGAGCAGAAGGGGGCATCTTTAAAACCTTCTTGCGGCAAGGTGGAGTCATGCTTGGCTTTTGCCGCTTCCGGATCGAGCGACAGTGCAAACTGACGGTTCCAATCGAAATTAAACCTTGCGCGGGAAAGTTCGTCGTCGCGGTCCCGAGCGCCTGGACGCCCGCGGGCAATGTCTGAGGCATGAGCGGCGATCTTATAAGCGATAACCCCTTCCCGGACGTCCTGGGCGTTGGGTAGGCTCAAGTGTTCGGCCGGCGTCACATAACAAAGCAGCGCGGCTCCCGCCGTGCCGGCCAGCGTAGCGCCGATGGCCGAGGTGATATGGTCATAGGCGGGCGCAATATCCGTGACGAGGGGTCCGAGGACGTAAAAAGGCGCGCCGTTACATATTTTCTGCTGGCGTTCGACATTCATCGCCACTTGGTGGACGGGCACGTGGCCGGGTCCTTCAACCATGACTTGGACACCCATGGCTTGGGCGCGGGCGGTCAATTCGCCCAGCGTGTCCAGTTCCGCAAATTGCGCGGCATCTGAG
>JBBQYF010000275.1:0-3241 GCA_038208955.1 Elusimicrobiota bacterium | reverse complement strand
GTTATGCTCAGCGGCGGTTGAACAACAATAGCACTATTGATTTCGCCGGTATGCTGCAACGCGTCTATGACTCTCAGCGTTACAGGATAGAGTCCCGGTGCGGTTGCCGATCCGCTAATTTTTCCCGTCAGATTGTCGAGTGTGATTCCGGTTGGGAGGAGGCCGGAGGTGACCGCGTACGAATAGGGAGAAACACCGCCGGAGGCTATCAGCTGAATCGAAACCTCTTGCGCCGGGTCGATAATCCACCCGGGCGGAAAGGCCGCCGGAGGGATTGACGTCAAGGTTGGACTCGCTGGCCCGGAGACGTTCAAGAAGAAACTGGCGGTGACGGAGCCTATGACATCCGTTACTCGAATCGTGACCGAGGCTCCGTCGATAGCCGTCGGCGTTCCCGAAATGGTTCCGTTACTGGTCAAGAGGAGACCGCTGGGCAAACCACCGGCCGCGATCGACCAGCTGTAGGGGGGATCGCCGCCGCCAGCAACGAGCGATTGGGAATAAGGGACGTTGATGGATGCCGGGGGAATTGTCATTGTTTGAATCGCCAAAATGGGATGGACCTGGATCGTTGTAGTGACCGATTTTGCCGTTCCCATGGCATCTCGGACTTGCAGCGTAAGGGGTGTCACTCCAGCCGTCGTCGCTGTGCCGTAAAGCGTTCCCGTAAACGAATTTAAAAATAAACCAGCAGGGAAGGGAAGCGATCCATCGACCAGAGAGTAGGTATAAGGTGGCAATCCGCCCCCCGCCACAACCAGACCGAGGGATGCGAAGACTCCGGCCTCGGCGTGCCATATATTGTCAACGGTTTTCGGGTCGGACGTCAATGTTAACGGCGGCGCAAAGGCGCCGATCACCAAATTCATCAATGTACTGTAGACGGTCTGTCCATTAGCGTCGGTTACTGCGATCGTTAACGGAAATGTGCCAGCGTCGGAAGGCGTTCCGGTTAATTGGCCTTGGTCTAGAATAATACCCCGCGGCAACGTTTCGCTTTTCACCGCGTACGTATAGGGGCCTGAGCCACCGTAAGCCGTTAGCGCAGCCGTGTATTTGTTATTAACAACACCGCTGGGTAATGAAGTCGTATAAAATTCGAGCGGCGGCTGGATCACAAATGGCGCCGCCATTGTCGCCGAATTACTGAGGGCGTCGGTGACTTTGGCTCCAAATCCTATATAGTTGGCCGCGGCCGTTGGCTTGCCGGACAGCAGGCCCGATAACGGATCGAGCGTCAAGCCGGTAGGTAAGCTCCCGGCGGCGGAAGAATACGCATAGGGAGATCTTCCCCCCATCGCTTGTAATTGAATGGAAACGTTTTGTCCCACGTCAAAGGTCCACTGGCCCGAAACCGGAAGCGGTGGGATTGATCCAAGAGTTAGATCGGTAGCCCCGGGGTTGATGGTAAACGTTATCAGCCCATCCGAGGGAAACCCCTGCGTCATATCCGACAGAACAACAGAAGTGGTGAACGTGCCCGAGAGTGTTGGTATACCGCTAATCGTGCCAGCATTGAGAGCTAAGCCTCTCGGTAACGGTGCTGTTGGATTAATCCCCCACAAATAAGGTGGAGCTCCGCCTGTCGCCTGGAGTGGCCAAGACAGCGGTTGACCGACCACCCCCGTCGGGAGTTGCAATGGCAAGCTTAAGGCTGGCAACACATTCACAGTCGCCGGCACAATTACAGTGGCACCAGCAGAATCCTGAACGGTGATATTGAAGAAATAATTGCCAGCGGGCATGGTGGTTACGCCGGACAAAATGCCGGAGTTTGGCTCTAATCGTAAACCCTCCGGCATCGACATCGACCCTTTATCCGCCGTGAAAGAATAAGGGGGAGTCCCACCGAGCGCGACAATAAATTGCCTGTTGTAGAAACTATTTTTATCGATCTGGACCGGACCAACTTGCACGGCAGAAAGCGGGGTCGCCGCGGCAACTCTGGCTAAACTGATACCAATGATGATCGTTAGTAAACTTAGGCGCTTTATCATCGGGATTGCCGGTCACTCTGCTGAAGCATTTTCATGAGCTGCGCGTCTTCCCCTTCAGCGTCCGGTAGGGTATTGGCGGAGGCACGCACGGTTCTATGCGATTTGCTCTCTTCTGCATGAAGCATATTCTCTTGCGATTGTTTGTGCGATCCGAAACGCAGAACCAACGAAAAATATTGTGTGTTGCCTAAGTCCCCGAGCGGCAACCAGGCGTAGGAAAATTCTTGGCCGAAGAGTTCCAGCCCGAGGCCGGCGCTTAAGCCCGCGATGGCACCCAGCTCCTTCGTCGTATCCGTGCGGTACCCAGCCCGCAAACGAATGAGCGGCAGAGGATTCCATTCGATTCCCACATGGGCAGCGTTAACAGTGGATTTTGGAAAAACCCCTTCTACGACGAGCAGCCAATGTGAAAATGGTTGATAGGCGGCGGCAAGATGGCCGGCGATCGGCAGCGAGCTATCGTCGTTCAAATATTTGAGTTTCGTCCCGAGATTATCCAGCGTGGCGGCGAGCGACAATTGATCGCTTACCTTATATAAGCTGCCGAAGTCGGCGGCGAAGGCCGTAGCGGAGACGTCGGCCAATTGCGACTGGAGAAATTTGCCAGTGATGCCTAGCGAAAGTTTATCCCCCAACGCTTGGCCGAAAGCTAGCGAGTAGGCACCGTAGTGGCTGGAATAACTGGGCAGGGAATTACCGTCATGATCAAACCCGGCGATATCGCCGCTTCCCAGATATTGAGCGGAGAACGCCAATGCGCGCCCCTCGTGAATAGGAACCGCGACACTTAAGAACTCGTCATGAATTGATTCTAAATAGGAGAGATGTTGAGCGGCCACCTGTATGCCGTCGATAGCCCCCAAGCCGGCGGGGTTCCATACGGGTGCGTACGCATCGGTCGCTAAAGCCGAATAGGCCGAACCCAAAGCGGCAGGCCCAGCGCCAACGGGAATGTTTAGAAAATCTGCACCCTGCGTGCCCGACGCGCCGAATACGCGACCGGCTAGCCCAACGACGATTGCCAGCCCAAATATCTGCGTCACTATTTTTTCCATAGCGCGAGTATGCCGAACGAGTGTTACGGCGTGATGTACGACATGTTAAGAGGAGGTTACGTTTATTAGGCGACGGTTCAATTCGAAAGTCATCCGTGCCACGACGATAAGGCCCGGATTTGCCATGTCCTAGATGGCTGTGTAATTTGCTTGAATGGGGGTGACCCCGTGCGGGGCCTGCGAATTATT
>JBBQYF010000274.1:0-3265 GCA_038208955.1 Elusimicrobiota bacterium | reverse complement strand
GCGAACAATTGGGGCGACGTTCCAGGGCGCGCCGGTTACGATTTACGCGGGGCAACGAAGTTGACGTTTTGGGCTCGAGGGGAACATGGTGGGGAACGCATTCATGAATTTCGCATCGGGGGCATTGTCGGGGAATACCCGGACTCCGATGTGGCGAAACTAACGAGCGTTAAACTCTCCAAAGAGTGGAAACTGTATTCAATTGATTTGCGTAAAAAGGACCTGCGTCATATTATCGGAGGGTTTGGATTTTTTGTGAACAAGGTGGAAAATCCCGGCGGGCTGACATTTTATTTGGATGATGTGTTTTATGAAGGCCCACAGGGGATACCGGCGCCGCAGGCGCAGGCCTCTGTTTCCAGCAGTGCCGTACCGGTGATGACCATTCCGGCGATTCCGGCCGTCCAGTCCTTGCCCGCCCCGGCCTCGACGAAGGAGCTAACGTTTAAGGAAACGGACGCCGGCTTGCGGGTCAGTTTCAGCTCGCAGTTTCTCTTTTCATCAGGTCGCGCCAACCTCGGACCCGCTAGCGGTAAAATTCTTGATCAATTAATTGGGCTCTTAAGCGCCTATCCAAACAACAACGTTCTAATTGAAGGACATACAGACAATACGGGCGATGCGCAGTTTAATCTCCGACTTTCCGAATTGCGGGCCACGAGCGTCCAAGATTACTTGATCAAACAAGGTGGATATTCAGCCGGTCGATTTAAGGTCGTGGGTTACGGCGACACTCGGCCGGTAGCCGATAACAAAACCCCAGCCGGACGCTCGCTCAATCGCCGCGTGGAAGTGACGATCTTGAAAACCGGAGCCTCATGAACGCGACGCACAAGATGGCACTTTTCCTCGTTCCATTCGCTTTATTGACGACGTCTTGCAATCAGTCGCCGATCGAACGCGCCTATGACGCTTCGACCGGCGGTGGAACAGGGCACTTCGGTACGGCCGGCAGTCTCGTTATATTTTCGGACGAATTGCGCAGCGGTGGCGGCGCCTTCGAGTACCCGGGCGGGGAAAACCAAAGCTTAACGTTTTCCGATACGTCCAATCCATTATCAAGGCGATCGATCCGCTATAGTTGGAATGGCCAGGCCGTCAGCAATCCGGGCTGCTCCCCGAACCCCACCTTCAATTTCGCCGGATTCGATTTAATGCACGTTCCAACAATCGCGAGTTATGCGACCACGCCGGGACGCAACCTCAGCGGGGCGCACTACACGAAAGCCACTTTTTTTGCGCGGGGTCGTTTATCGACCAATACTGTCCTCAAGATCGAAGTCGGAAGCTCGGGGTCCTCGGATGCTTGCAACTCGTTTCCGTCGCCTTGCTTGACGCTCTCAAGCGATGGAACGGGCGATGATGGCAGTGGAATTTGCGGTCATGGAATCCTTACCGGCAATTGGGAACAATACAGCATTTCCCTGCCTCCATCAGCGTTGTCGTCGGTCAAAGATTTTTTCAAGGCGACGTTTATCTTTTCAGATCCGTTCGTCGGAAACCAGGCGCCGGGCCAGGGCGGTACCGCTTACTTTGACCAAATCCAATATCAGCAGACGTAGTGCCGTGCCCTAGGCGAGCGCCTCAATGGCTGTTATACTAGAAGTGCGTCGTTCCAGTGCTCCGGTGTGTCCGGGCATCTCGCCCCGGAATCGTTCATTCGAACATTCAAAAGAAAGGTGTTAACTATGAAAAAATTTATCGCAGGTCTTTCGCTGGCGTTCATTCCGGCCTTCCTCTGCGCCGGGGTCGTGATTCCGAAAATACAACTTCCCTTTTACGTTTATCACGGTTTTCACGCTCGAGAGAATCATTTTGCACCGTCCGGATGGATGGGTGATTACCGTGACCTCCGGCTTGATGACCGGTTCATGGATCCTAAAACAAAAAAAACAGTCATCCATTTATTTTATTCGGCCAAGAGCCCTCAGGGAAACGGCTGGGCAGGCATTTACTGGCAAAATCCACCGAACAATTGGGGCAGTAAACCAGGCGGTTTCAATTTGAATGGAGCTAAGAAAGTCGTCTTTTCGGCGCGCGGCGATAAGGGCGGTGAAGTGGTGGACCAGTTTAAGATTGGTGGTATTACGGGTGATTACGCCGATTCCGGGTCAGCCGCCATCGGGCCAACGACGTTAACGAAAGAATGGAAATCGTACGAAATCAATTTGGAAGGCCAAGAACTGTCCAGCATTTCAGGCGGCTTTTGCTGGACAATGACGCGCGATGCTAATCCAAACGGCGCCTCCTTTGCGCTCAGTGACATTCGCTTTGAGTAACGACATACTTCGGACGGCATGTCCGTGGTCCGACGGCCAAGGTCTGGGATCTCGTTCCTTGACCCAGTAGCGCCAAGGATAACGCACGTTACATCGTCGTTCGGTGGGGGGCCACATGAAGGATGACAAAGAACGACGCGTTGCAAAGCGTTTCCCGATCCGTGTGCTGGTAAATTGTTTGCCGCCGGGAACACCCGCCAAGCGTAATGGTCATGAATCACGCGGATGGGAGATGTGGGCCAAAGATATGGCGGACGACGGTGTGGGCTTGCAATGGTCCCGCGATTGGGCTACGGGTCGGTGCACCGTCTGCAATGGAGCCGTTACGGGCCGGCGGGCCGAACCGCGCAACAACTGCCAATGCCAACCTCCCGGCGACGTCCTCAAAAAAGGTCAGGAAGTCCAATTGGACGGCTTGATTTACACCGATCAGGGTTCTTGTCCAATGACCGGCCGCATTCAGTGGATACGTCCAAGCCGCAGCGGACGCACTTACGAAGTTGGGGTTTTTATAACCTCCCCCGAAGATCACCGAAGTTTCTTCAAAGCTCTCGAAGCCTAAATAACTCCCCAGGCAGGGGTCTGGGTTTGTCAGGCGATAATCGTTGTCGCTTGGATCCCCCTGCCTCTTAAGTCACTCATTTGTTGATCCACCGTCAACCTTAACTCTTCCTAAGTCGCCGCGCCCCCTCGACGTCCAGAGGTGCGCCACCAAGCGGATACACCCTCCACACCCTTCGACCGCCAATGCCAAATGAATAATAACTGGGGGAATGTCTCTAAGGAATGCGATGAAATTAATCTCCAATCCGACAATCGACATTACCGACCCGGAGGTGGACATGGTGCGACTTGCGGTGGCCGAACGCTTGGGATGGCGGGACATTGGATATACAGGCGATAGCGTTTTGGTAGGGCATCGACCGGGAAAGAAAATTCTCGCCCTCATTCCTTCTTATGCGAAGGATATTCGCGCGGCTTGGGAA
>JBBQYF010000273.1:0-3266 GCA_038208955.1 Elusimicrobiota bacterium | reverse complement strand
AACATTCAGTAGCGGATCGTTGGTCAATGCAAAAAAATTCTAGAACTCTTTTGCGTCAACTGCAAATCGATGCGCCCTCACCCCAACCCTCTCCCACCTCCGGCGGACGAGGGAGATCATGGGGGAACACTAAAGAGACTCCGTGATCTTTGGGATGCTTGCGATCATCGCCCCGCGTTTCGCGGGTCTGGCCGTGCAATTGATGATCGGCTGGTTGATCATTTTTGCAGGAATCACCTGGACGCTGTATGCCTCGCACGCACGGTCGTGGGGATCGGGATTATGGGAAGCGCTCGTGGGAATTCTCGCTGTGATCGGCGGCGTGAGCATTATTGCCCGTCCTGTCATGAGCCTGGAAATATTAACGCTGATTCTCGCGGTTTACTTTATCGCTACCGGCGTCCTGAAACTCGCCTTGTCGTTCGAACTTCGTCCCACACACGGTTGGGGATGGACGCTTTGTAGCGGTGTCATCTCAATTTTTCTTGGCGTCATGGTCATGCGCCAATGGCCATACTCGGGACTTTGGCTTGTCGGAACGCTCGTAGGCATCGAGATGATCTTTGGGGGATTCAGCTTAATCCGCATGGGTTCCGCGACGCATCCAGCGTAAAGTAAACCCCGGTAAAAAACCATCAATAAACCTTCAGCATGGTCCCAAAGCGTCGCCGCTGTCACCATCGAATTCGCTTGATCAAGGAAAAAGGTGAACTGAAGGCCAGGTCCGAAAAGCCTCTGTTGGCGGTGTCGAGTCCACAAGGGAGCGACGCCGAAATGGTCGACGGGCTGCTGTGTTCAACCTTAAATTATTTTCTTCAGGAAACCAACCCTCAAAACGGGCTGATCGCCGATAAGAGCCAACCCGGATCACCGGCCAGCATTGCGGCGGTCGGAATGGGACTGTCGGTTTACGTTGTGGCGACGGAACTCAAACTACTTTCACGCGCCAAAGCGATCCAAAGCACGTTGGCGGCCTTGAGATTTTTTCATGCCAGCCAGCAAGGACAGGAAGCGCACGCCACGGGATACAAAGGGTTCTATTATCATTTTCTTGACATGCAGACTGGCCGCCGGACGTGGCGAAGCGAATTATCAACGATCGACACCGCCATATTAATGGCGGGCATTCTAACATCGGCGGCCTATTTTACGGGTAAAAATCCCCGTGAAGGCGAGATCCGGCATCTGGCCGATATGCTTTACTGCCGGGTGGATTGGACGTGGGCGCTCAACGGAAAAAAGACCTTGTCCCATGGCTGGAAGCCCCGAAGCGGATTTCTCAAGTATCACTGGAGCAAAGACTACAGTGAAGCGCTTATTCTTTACGTCCTCGCTCTGGGCTCTCCCACGCATCCCGTTGACCCGAAAGGATATCTGGAATGGACGTCGACGTTTAAACTAAGTCGATTTTATGGCATCGATTATTTGCATGCCGGCCCATTATTCATTCATCAGATGTCTCACCTATGGCTGGACTTTCGTGGCATTCGCGATCGTTTTAACCGGCGTTGCGGATTTGATTATTTCGAAAATAGCCGTCGAGCTACGCTTGTCCAACGGCAATACGCGATCGAAAATCCAAAAAAGTTTGCACATTACGGCGAATATGTCTGGGGACTAACGGCTAGTGACGGCCCGGGACCCTCTGTCCGAAAAGTAAGTGGCGTGCGTCGGGTGTTCTATAACTATATCGCACGAGGCGCGCCGTTGGGCCCGGATGACGGCACGCTTTCACCTTGGGCAGTCGCGACGTCTTTGCCTTTCGCGCCGGAAATTGTTCTCAACACGGTTCGCCATGCCATTGAGCGTCTCAGTTTAAAAGAGCATAGCCCCTACGGGTTTGACGCTAGTTTTAATCCCACCTTCCCTGATAAAAGTCGCAATCGCAATGGTTGGGTCTCGCCATGGATCTATGGCTTAAACCAAGGGCCGATTATCCTCATGATTGAAAATTACCGATCGGAACTAATTTGGAAGAATTTCCGAAAATGCCCGCCTATTGTGGAAGGACTTCGGCGTGCCGGATTTCGTGGGGGATGGCTGGCCCGGTGAGGAGACCTTCAAGACGTCCATCGTCATTTGCAGGCAACGGTTAAAATCTAAAGCTGATCATTTTTCTGACCAAGACGATCGATGCGACGGCCAGGACGACATGCCAACTTGGATTACAGATTAGTTTGAGAAATCCGGCACCCATCCAGAAATCCAATGCGTAAGGCAGTGACTCTTTCAGATTTTGAGAAATACCTAGCATCACGATAAAAGTAAAGATTCCGATCGTGACAAAACCGAGTGAACAAATTGGATACCATTCGTTCATGGACTGCGCCTGGATTCAAATTCCTCATTCTCGGTTTTGATTTCTCGGCTCAAAAAGTAATTGAGAGCAGTTCGAATTGCGGCCACTGATGCGAGTTTGCCGATCTCTTCGAACGAGGGGGCGACAGCCGTTCTCAGCAAATCGGACGCAAGTTGGAATTCGAGTCCTAACGCCAAAAATCGTCCAAGGATAAGTCTGACCCGAATGAAGTTTTCTGGGTTTCGTTTCAGAGCTGCGTAATATAAAAAGAGGATAAATGCGGTCGCGCCGCCCGTGAATATCACGACGGCCGCTCCGGCTTCAGTGAGGCTTACGAGAAATGAAACGGCATGACGGAGAAAATCTTCACTCACGAGTCTATTAAATATCTTTTCAGAATCTGGTTCACAACTAAAATTCTATTTGATTACGACTTAAAGCTCAGTCATGACGGTTTAGGGAAAGGCGCGCCCCTTTATGGACGAGGTCCTCTCGTTTTGCTCTGGCCGGCCCTTGCCTGTCCTGCCTTAACGGGGATTCATGCCTATCTGGGAGTGCATGTCATCGAGCGCGGCGTAATTTTTGTGGATCTTTCCCTTACTCACATTGTGTCGTTAGGGGCGACGGTTACTTGGGCGATAGAGGCCATCCTTTCGTATGTCGCAACCCATTTACTTTGACAGGGTAGTCCGCCAAAACTTCCAACTCAATTTGGCCATGTTTCGCTGTATTTAGTTTCCTTACCGATCAGTAATCCGATCAGCGTCATTTTCTGGTTCTCCGACGATAGTAGAGATCGGCACGTCAGATTTGGTAATATGACTGTGCGGGGTGGAGCAGCCTGGTAGCTCGTCGGGCTCATAACCCGAAGGTCGTAGGTTCAAATCCTACCCCCGCAAGTATTTTTCATCACCATCAGTACCGAACTTGGGATCCGTGGGCCGTCTGCTAAACGCAGAATGGCTTC
>JBBQYF010000272.1:0-3269 GCA_038208955.1 Elusimicrobiota bacterium | reverse complement strand
TCGGCGTCCAGACCTTAACGAAAGCCGCCGATCAAATCACGCTCTACAAATACGTTCTGAAAAACGTTGCCCGGGAGCACTTTAAGGTGGTCACGTTCATGCCGAAGCCGCTTTTTGGCGATAACGGCAGCGGCATGCACTGTCACCAAAGCATTTGGAAAAATGGGGTTCCATTGATGTTCGATAAGAAGGCGCCCTACGCGCACTTTTCCCAGCTGGGTTTGTGGTATATCGGCGGCCTTCTAAAACATGCCCCCGCGCTTCTGGCGATTACATCGCCGACGACAAATTCCTATCGGCGACTCGTTCCGGGCTTTGAAGCGCCCGTGAACCTCGTCTATTCCGCCCGTAACCGGTCTGCGATTTGTCGCATCCCAACCTATTCCGACGAGCCTAAGGCTAAGCGGGTGGAGTTTCGCGCGCCGGATGCCACTTGCAATCCGTACTTGGCCTTCTCCGCCATGTTGATGGCCGGTCTTGACGGCATCATTAACAAAATCGATCCCGGTGAACCCTCGGACTTCGATTTGTTTGAAGCCGCTCCAGAAGTATTGGCAAAGATCAAGACCGTCCCCGATTCCCTTCAAGGAGCAATCGATGCTCTCGAGAAGGACCAGGAATTTTTATTGCGCGGGAATGTTTTTACCCACGATCTTCTCGATACCTATATCGCGTACAAGAAAAACAAGGAAATCGATTACGTACGTTTACGACCGCATCCGGCCGAATTCCAGCTGTATTTCGACGCCTGAGCGGATTCTCTCGGCGCTCCGCCACCCTCCTATTTCTCGGGCGCGCTCTTGTTTTGTCCAATAGCCTATAGTGAAATTGGTATTATTTTGTAAGGAACCGAGCGCCCTTCCCTTTGTTATATAGCTTGCTTAACTTCGAAGTGGTAAAAGGAGATTTTATGGCTGAATTGCAATTATCGGATGCTAATTTTGATGGCGAAGTACTTCAATCGCCAAACCCCGTCCTGGTGGACTTTTGGGCGCCTTGGTGTGGCCCCTGCCGAATGCTCGGCCCACTGGTCGATGAGCTCTCTAAGGAATATGACGGCAAAGTAAAAGTCGGGAAGCTCAATACGGACGACAATAACCAAGTCGCAACCCGCTACCGGATTTCTGCCATTCCAACGCTGCTCTTCTTCAAGGGTGGAAAAGTGATCGACCAGCTTGTCGGCGTTCATCCCAAACCGGAGATTAAAAAGCGTCTGGATGCTTTGCTTGGTGGGTAAAAAAACTTTAGGCTGTTTGTTGTTGCTTGTTCTTGTTGGAGGGTGCAACCGTTCTCGCCCCAGCGGCAACGGGGAAGCCCCCGATTTTACGTTGAAAGATTTGAACGGAAAATCGGTAACGCTGCAGTCTTTTCGAGGCCACCCCGTGTTGATGGACTTTTGGGCGACGTGGTGCGGGCCGTGCCGAATGTCCATTCCGCTCGTCCAGCAGTTTTACGCCCGGCATAAAGCCGAAGGGCTGATCGTGCTGGGGATGAATATCGATGACGAACCCGCCGACGTGTACGCATTTGTGAAATACTTTAATATGACTTATCCCATCCTCTTTGCGGGACAAACCCCAGTCGGTGGAGCCTACGGGGTCGAGGGGATTCCGTCCTTTTATTTTCTGGATCAGCAGGGCCGCGTGGTTCAACATTACGAGGGATTTAGCCCCGAAATTGTTGAAGCTTGGGAAACAGAGTTTCAGCACCTGACCCACGTCGCGCACTGACCACCCCAGTCAAACCTACGTCATGCCAACACTCTACCTGATCGACTCCCATGCCTACCTGCATCGGGCTTATCACGCCATCCCGCCCCTGACGAATTCCGAGGGGCAGCCGGTCAATGCAGTCTACGGATTTCTGCGGATGCTGCTGAAAATTATCCGCCAAAACCATCCTGATTACCTAGTCGTTTGCTCCGACGCGGCGGGCCCGACGTTTCGTCACCAGGCCTTTAAAGAATATAAGGCGACGCGACGCCAAATTGATGACGCTTTGATTAGTCAATTCCCACTGGCGCGAGAAGCGATTGAATCGTTGAAACTGGCTTTCTTCGAGAAAGAGGGTTATGAAGCCGACGACGTGATCGCGCATTTTACGCGGGAAGGGCGAAAGCAGAATTGGGAGGTCGTTATTGTTTCCGGCGATAAGGACGCGATGCAACTCGTCGGTCCAGGCGTAACGGTGCTGAATGAACCCAAGAATATGATTGTCGACGTTGAACAAGTTCGTGAACGCTACGGTGTGGCGCCGTCGCAAATTCCCGATGTTTTCGCGCTGATGGGCGACGCCAGCGACAACATCCCCGGCGTCCGCGGGATCGGCGAGAAGACGGCGATTAAATTGATCCAGGAATATGGGGATCTCGAATCGCTTCTCCGGGCCGCGCCGTCGATTCCAGGAAAAACCGGAACGCTACTGGCCGCTAACAGCGAGGCCGCTCGGCAAAGCAGGGCGCTCGTTGTGCTGGACCGCGACGTGCCCGTTGATATCGATTGGGACAAGTGTGTGGTCGGCGCTCCCGATCCGGCCGTCCTGATACCGTTTCTGCAGCGCATGGAATTTCATGCTCTGATTAAGGAGCTTTTACCCGGGGAACCGTCTGTCGATGTCTCCAATCGCCGCTACGTGACGATTCGCACCGAGCCGGAGCTCATCGCCTGGTGCCAAGGAGCGGCTAAAGCGGGACGCGTAGCGGTAGACACCGAAACCGACGGGCTCGACCCTCTTGCCAATCGTCTCGTCGGAATTTCCATGTCTTATGAAGAAGGGTCTGCTTGCTATATCCCGGTAGGCCACCAAACATTAGAACCGCAAAGCCAGTTGCCCGTCGAGACGGTTCAACAGTATGTGGGCCCCTTGATGGCAGGGGCGGGCCCGAAGATCTATGGACACAACCTGAAGTTTGATGCGGTCGTGCTCGAACGCCACGGCATGCCAATCCTTTCGCTGGGCGTAGACACCATGGTGGCCTCTTACGTCTTGAATCCATCACGGAACAGCCATGGGTTAAAGGATTTGGTACTGGAGTGGGTAGGGGAGCGCATGACCCCGATTGAACACCTCATTGGCAAAGGCGCGAAACAAATCACCATGGACCAAGTGTCGGTTGAAGAGGCCGCGCCCTATGCCTGCGCGGATGCCGATATGACGCTTCGCCTAGCGAATAAGTTTGAACCACTCATCCGGGAAAAGAATTTAGAAAGTCTGTTCCATGTATTGGAAATGCCCCTCGTCGCGATTTTGGGAAAGATGGAACGGACGGG
>JBBQYF010000271.1:0-3270 GCA_038208955.1 Elusimicrobiota bacterium | reverse complement strand
GTCTTCTCCACCCTGCACACCAACGACGCCCCCGGCGCCGTGACCCGCTTGATCGACATCGGCGTGAAACCGTTCCTCGTCGCCTCCTCCACGCGCGCCCTCATGGCCCAGCGCCTCGTGCGAAAAATCTGCAAACGCTGCACCGCCCCGCATACCCCCACCGAGACCGAACTCCGCTCGTTAAACATGGACCCCGGCAGCATCCCCTCCGGCGCCACCTTCATGATGGGCAAAGGTTGCAACGAATGCTCCGGCAGCGGCTACCGCGGCCGCTTCGGCGTCTTTGAAATCTTCCTCATTGACGATGAAGCCCGCAAACTCATTTACGACCGCGTGCCCTCCTCCGTCCTCCGCATCCGCGCCCGCGAAATGGGCATGCGCACCCTGCGCGAAGACGGCGTCCGCAAAGTCCTCGCCGGCATGACCACCGCCGAAGAAGTCGTCCGCGCCACCGTCGGCGATGTGGATTAAAATATCTAAGTAGGTAGGGATGCGGTGCCCCGCGTCCCTGACTAGCCCGGGAGAAATTATTGTCGCCCTCTATAATAAAAATAAAAAGGTAGACAACACCACAATTCTGACTATTATCCACGCATGGGGGTGTTCCCACTCAAATATAATCCTCGGTTAAATGTTAAATCGTCTGTTGCGAATCGCGGACGAATCCCGGCTTTTACCCTCATCGAACTGCTTGTTTCCATCTCCATCATCGGCATTCTGGCCGCGTTAGTATTACCCGCTCTAGCCCGCAGCAAGGCGCGGGCTTTGAACGTCGTCTGCGTGAACCATTTCAAACAGTTGACCCTCGGCTGGAAAATGTACGCCAATGACAACCAGGGCCAGTTGGTTTCGGTGTTCTATTTGCAACACGGGATGGTCAATTCCAATGCCTGGGTTCGCGGCAGCATGGATGATGACGTGAATACATATCCGCCGGTTGAACCGGGGGTGCTGGACTCGACCAACCTCAATGGCATCCGGCTTGGCGCTCTTTACCGCTACAATGAATCTGTGGATATTTACCATTGTCCAGCGGATAAAAGCCGAACCGACGGAACACCGCGGGTGCGGAGCTATTCCCTTAACGGCTGGATGGGGGGAACCTACATAAGAAATCAAAGCAATTATTGCGTGTTCAAGCATGAAACTGACATTGTCAATCCCAGCCCCTCCAGTGCCTGGGTGTTCATTGATGAGCACGAGCGCAGCATTAACGACGGCTGGTTTGCGGTGGACATGGTGGGAAACTGGGGACTCTTGGACGCTCCCGCCACGCGCCACAACAACAGCTTCGCGCTCTCCTTTGCCGACGGTCACGCAGAAATCTGGAAAATCGCCGACTCCCGGACAATCAACTGGGAAAAATTGCCGTATGACCAGATGCCAGCGCTCAACAATCCGCCAAACCTCGACTGGCAGCGGTTGCAGGCGGCATCGTCCAGTTTGAGATAAACAAAACAAATATTCTCTAATGATTCTTCTTTACAAGATAAATTGTGTCAATTATGATCCAAGCCAAATGAAATCAGATAATGCGGCACAAGGTATCTGACGCGATGATGCGTAATAACGTATCAACTGGGGCCATGGCCAATGATGGCAGTAATTGGAACTGGACGCGATGGTTTATTCTTTCCGCAGGCGGAATCCTGTTGCTCACCGGCTTGGCCAAAGTTGTTAGCGCTTCCGGCTCGGCGAAGATACTCGACTCACCTGATCCGATACTTGCATTTACATTTCGCCACCTCATGCTTTGCGTCGGGCTTTTGGAACTAGCTGTCTCAGCGATTTGCCTTTTAACCGACAAGAAGAAATTGTGCTTGGTTTTAGTCGCTTGGCTAGGAGCCTGTCGGACTTAGCCCATTTTAGCCAAAAACACCCTGTTTTAGACCATCAAAACAGCCTCGACAAAAATCAAAGTGCGCCATATCAAATCGTAGAGCGTTGCATTTTCTAAGTCCGACAGACTCCTAGGAGTCAACTTCGTTTTTTATCGGGCTGGCTTGTGGTTGATCGGCTGGCAACGGCCGTGCAATTGTCTTGGCAATCTCACCGATGCCCTTCACCTTTCGCCCACATTCGCCGAAACAATCGCAAAGATACTTGCGCTTTACTTGCTGGCCGGAAGCTGCGCAGGTCTTCTCCATTCGCTACGATTCACGCCGAGATTAGGTTTCAGCGCCCACGCATGAAAATGGTTGCATATATACCACATTTCTGGTTCAAGCCCAAATCCAATGTGAGGAAGAAAAGTTTACTTCTAATAGGCATCTTCGCCTTGCTGCATATGGCCGCAGTTGCTGCCGGGACCGTGGAGGTAGCACCCGAGTGGAAGGCCCATTTTAAGGCAAGGCTCGTGATTGAAAACTGTGTTTTTAAGCGTATTACTTTTGCGGAGGGCAACACCAACCTTTACCAGGTTCGCTTCCAGGAAGGTGCTTTCGTCATGCGAGAGATCTCTAAGCCTGCCGATGCCGATTTAGATCACATAGCTGGCGGGACCACGTACGCTGGTCGTTGGGGAAGCAATTATTGGGCCATTGATACTGACCGTGTTCTAAAAGAATTTCCTGACGCCGAAAAGATGATAAAAGATTATAAGAACCCGGACGTATCTTTAATTGATGCGCCACGAAGCACGCTTCTGGCAGCACTTTACTATGGATTTCCCTCGTTGGATCTCGCCAGCATCGAGTGGGTCGACGAATCAACATTTACGGCTTCCGGTATTCGAGGCGGTAGGCTTCGGTGCAAAATCGTGGAAGCCGTGGGAGGGTTGCCGACGCTTCTGGAGTGGCACTCCGAAGTAAACCCCGAACAGCAAGCCGTAATTCAATATGAATATGGCCAGAAACTTGATCTGCCGTACTATCCAAGTGAAATCTTGGTGCGTGGGCAGTTCAAAGGCAAAACCTTTCCGGTAGTTGTTTACCGAATATTGTCTCTAAAGACATCCCCTGAACCTTTGCAAGCCACCTGGTTTGACTCGACTCGCTACTTTGCGAGCACCAATCTTTCGGGGCCAAATGCCGCGCAGGTGCTGATAGTAACGGAAAACCAGCTTTATTACAGGAATGAGCGCGGCAGCTATGATAAAGTGCTTACCAAGCTTACTGCTGATGGGACATCGCGCGGAAGAGCAAATCCGAACGTGATTAGGGTATTTACTATAGGATTTGCCGTAGTTTCGGCAATTGGGCTATATTTTGTTTGGAAGCTCGCAAAAAAAACAGAAAAAACAAAAAAAAGGACTAATCAATGAAGACGGTA
>JBBQYF010000270.1:0-3286 GCA_038208955.1 Elusimicrobiota bacterium | reverse complement strand
TAGTTGTAGATTTCGCCATTGAAGACAATCCAATAGCGGTCGTCTTCGTTCGACATCGGTTGGCGGCTCGTCGCAAGGTCGATGATCGAAAGCCGTTGAAAACCAAGACCCGCCCCGTCGTGAATTTCATAGGCCTCATCGTCGGGACCACGGTGCCGCATGGTCCGGCTGATTTCCTGCAATAACGGCAAGGAGACCGGCCGACCGTCGCGATGTAAAATGCCGCTAATTCCGCACATGGATCCTCATTGGATTTTTGCCGACTTTTTGAATAGGAACTCGGAGCACCCAGTGCCATTATTGGGAAGACACTTGACGAGTTCGAGATGATGCTCCCCGACGAAGGCGATCACTTCAGCGGGGGTAGCGTACTCGTAGGGGTATCCTCCGAGCCAGTCGCGCAGGTTCGTCAGCCAGTCCATCCCGCGTTCCTTGTTATAGGAGCTAATGTAGCGTTGAGGATTCCGACCCTTCAAAACGAGTTTGGTCCATTCGTAACCGGCGTAAAAACGAAGCATGCTATTTTGCAGTCCGCGTGGAGACCGACAGTAGGTGGCCTTGATTTGCTTCCAGAAAGGTGAAGTCCAGTGCTTATTGTAAAGAGCTATATGCAGCCGGCCTCCCACTTTGACGCGGTCAGCGGCATTTTTAATCGCCTGCCAGAGAGAGCCCGTGTGATGAAGAACCCCCCAAGAGTAAACTAGATCGTATTCCTTTTGAAGCACGGGCTGCATTGGATGAAGAATATCGTCTTGAAATATACTCCAAGATTCAGCGTCAGGGGCTTTAGTATTTTTTAAGGCCCGGCATGCGTCAGCACTAGCGGGGTCATAATCGAAGCTCACAATAGGTTTTGCACCCATTGTATGGGCGGCGTAGGAATGCAGTCCACTGCCGCAGCCGATGTCAAGAAATGAAAGACCTTGAAGATCGCTTGTCTCTAAAAAATTAACGAGCGCGATTCTGGCCTCGTCGATTTTACGATCGGTTAGATTTTCAAGAAACTGTTGCCAATTTTCCCCGAACTTAAAGCGAGGCGTGGCGGGATTGGAGAGCGAGGTCATCTAATATCCCCGGGCTTTAGGAGCTCGACGTAAAGATCCTTGTAGCGGCGGGCAACCGTTGGCAATGCGCAGAGGTCTTCAATCCGGCGACGGGCATTGTCACCCATCTTCCGCGCGAGCAAGGGATTACCCGCTATACGGTTGATCGCTAATGCCAGGGCTGCGGCGTCTCCGGCGGGTACCAGGAGGCCGCTTTGTTCCTCTTGCAGGAGGTCTGTCGCCCCACCAATCCGTGAAGCGATGCAAGGTAAACCCGAAGCCATGGCCTCCATCAAACTGTTGGGAAGTCCTTCGGCCTCACTCGACAATACGAAGAGGTCTGAGGCGCGGTAGTAATCTTCCGGATGGCTGACGTTCCCTGCCACCACAACGCGGTCTTCCAGACCCCCTTGCGCGATTAGGGCTTGCAGCCGAGGCCGCTCGGGCCCGTCGCCTAGGAGTAAAAGTCGCCAGTCGGCCAGTTGTGTCGCGCAGCGGCGAAAGGCCTCGATTAAAACGTCGGGTCTTTTTTGGCGCGTGAGACGAGCGGCATAAAGAATCCATCGGCCAGGAACCAAGTTTAACCGTGACTTCAACGATTCTTTTTCACGTCCCTCGGCCAATGGGCGAAAACGTTCGGTATCGACCGCATTGGGGATATCCACGAGGCCTGCCGGCGACGCCCCCGCCGATAGCATTTCCTTGCGGATTTCCTGCGAGATACAAATAATACGATCCATTTTCCTGACGGCCCAACGGAGTTTGTGATGTCCCAGCCAAGTGCGGCGCGACGTGGCCACATCTCCGTACTCTCCCGAACAGGCCGCTTTGACGATCGATCTTGCGCCCGTCCATGCGCTCGAGGCTAGGGCGATGACTGCCGGAGACGCGATCATATGTGCGTGAACGATGTCGGGTTTTAATTTTGCGATCATCCGCAAACTATTAAGAGTAAATAAACCAACCGAAAAGGGAGAAGTGCCGATAGGACCCAGTCGATGCACGGGCACGCCGTCCATCACCTCTCGCTGCGGCAAGTCAGGATCATAGCGCTGCGTCACGACGGTGACGTCTAGCCCCGTGCGCACAAGTTCGCGCGAAAGCAAAAACGCCTGTCTCTCGGTGCCCCCTACACAAGGCGGAAAGCGCGAAATGATCATCGTTACTCGGATATGCCTGTCCGTATTCATCGCATCAATTACACCAGAATCGTTGCTTATATCCACTGTCAATCAGGAGTCGGCTTGTCCCTCACAATAAAGAGATTCCCAAGCGCGCGATGGATCGTCCCGAAGCAGGCGCGGATCGGCCCCCTGTTTAAATCCGACGACAGTTACCTTGCGAAACCCCGCCATCGCTAACTGTTGATGGAGGAGCGAGCCGTCCCAAAGGGATAAATGTTGAAAATGGTGAGCCAGAGAGTACAGGGCCTCAGCGCCCGACTTCCACTGTTGGAAATTAGGGTTACGGTACTTGACCTGATCCGGATGGAGATAAAATTCCACATATTTTTCTAGGTCCGGGACAACGACGCGGATCCAGGCGCCGGGTTTCAGTACCCGCCGGCACTCCCGAAGGAGGTTGAGCGCGTCTGGCGGTGTAAGGTGTTCGAGCGTATGTTCCGTGAAGATGCCGTCCCAGAGGCGCGAATCGCAATTTAAAGGATAGCGCAGATCGACCATCCAATCCGGTTTGAGGACAGGAGCCCACGGGCGGAAGCCGCAAAAAAAATCCGCATTCACCCAATTCTCGAATTTATTGGTTCCTGAACCCAGATGCAGCAGTGCCGGAGAATTCATTACACGAGGTTTTCGATTTAAAAACCTGCGACCTATCCAGCTTTTGAGCTCGAACTCTAGCAACCGACCCGCTGTAAAATGGTAGGCACGCGATAATAAGTCGTTTTGTCCAATTGGATGTCCGCTCACGAATTAAGTTTAACCCCCTTCACGTAACGGACGGCGACTTGCCGTACGTCTTTAGTCCCCGCATCCAGCGTCGCAAAGCCACACCTCCGCGCATGAGAGGATGAAGCCTCAGCCTCAATACGAACCATAACAGCCAAAGTTTGGGCGCTCTGGGGGTTTCGCCCAGTCCACGGTTAAGAGCATCGCGTGCGCGATCGTCGTGACCTGCTAATAACAAATAGCGAAAGTGTTCATAATGAATATTGGCCCGAGCGCGCCTTTGCAGGTTAAGATCGACTGGAAATGTACGAAATGTTTTTTCCAATATACTTTCCC
>JBBQYF010000269.1:0-3290 GCA_038208955.1 Elusimicrobiota bacterium | reverse complement strand
GAAAGGCCACATTATGTAAAGACGCTAGGCGCAAGGCCGCCAACTCCCCCGAACGGAACAAATGGTGCAGATAAGCCCGGCTATAGCGCGCGCATAGATCACAGTCACATTGCGGATCGGGCGGCGAGAAATCGTCCCGGTACGGGGCATTTTTAATATTCAATTTGCCTTGAGATGTGAACAGTTGTCCATTTCGACCGTTGCGCGTGGGAAGCACACAATCAAATTGGTCAATTCCCAACCCCACCGCTTCCCACAAATCTTCCGGCGTGCCGACGCCCATCAAATAACGCGGCTTCTCGTCCGGTAGCCATTGCATGGAACGTTCGACCATCTCGAGGGTCTGCGCGCGCGGTTCGCCAAGCGAAAGACCTCCCAGCGCGTAACCGGGAAAGTCGAGGTCGACCAATGCGAGAGTACTTTCGCGGCGCAGAGCCGGGTAGATTGCGCCTTGAGTAATGCCGTAGAGCATGCGACCCGCTCGCGCCTCGTCGGCAAGCTGATCGAACGTTTTTTGGCAACGCTTGGCCCAGCGGGACGTAATTTCCAGCGCCTTACGGGCTCGCGCCTCGTCGCAGGGAAAAGGTGGACATTCGTCGAAGCACATGAGGATGTCCGACCCGAGGGTTAGCTGGATCTCAGTGGCTTTCTCGGGGCTGAAAAAGTGCGCTGAGCCGTCGATATGAGATCGAAACTCGACGCCCTCTTCGCTGATATGACGCAACTGTTCTAGGCTGAACACCTGGTAGCCGCCGGAATCGGTTAAAATGGCCCCCGGCCAGCTCATAAAGCGGTGCAGCCCACCGGCCTTCTCAAGAATGTCTACGCCAGGACGTAGATAGAGATGGTAGGTGTTGCCCAAGATCAGTTGTGTGCCAAGCTTTTCTAAGTCTTCAGAGACGAGGGTTTTAACGGAACCTTGAGTTCCAACGGGAGCAAAAACCGGGGTGTCAATCACGCCATGGGCGGTGTGGAGTCGACCGCAACGCGCTTTCGTATCGGGGCAACGGGTCAGGATTTCGAAGGGCTTCATTCGATCAGCATGGCATCACCATAAGAATAGAAACGGTACTTTTTTTCGATTGCTTCCTGGTAAGCGGGCCGCAAAAGAAATGGGTGATCCGCATCCGCTCCATAGAATGCGTTGGCCAGAAGTAATGGCGTCGAGTCGGGAAGATGGAAATTAGTCATGAGCGCGTCGATCGATTTAAACCGGTATCCAGGGAAAATAAAAAGGTTCGTCGCCCCTTTTCCAGGCGACAAAACACCGCGATCAGTCGTTAACGTCTCGAGCGCGCGTGTCGCGGTGGTCCCGACAGCGATAATCCGTCGATGCTCAAGCCGGGCGCGATTATAGGCGTCCGCCATTGCCGACGTCACCTCATAGGTTTCCGGAAGCATTGGGTGTTCGACCACATTTTCATGGCGTACGGGCCTGAACGTTCCCCACCCCACATGCAGCGTGAGCTCAAGAATTTCGACTCCCTTGGCCCTCAGCCGTTCCAATAATTCTTCCGTAAAATGAAATCCTGCTGTTGGCGCGGCGACGGCCCCTTCCGCGCGGGCATATACCGTCTGGTAATTCTGGCGATCGGGCCCCGAGCTTACCGGTCGTTTGATGTACGGGGGCAATGGCATTTCGCCATGCACGTCCAGGTACTCGCGCAGATGGTTGCGGGAAAAATGAATAACCCACTCTCCGTTATCGAGTCTCGTCTCCATCTCCGCCGTGAGGCCTTCTGGAAAAACGAGCTCCGTCTGCCGGGTAGGCCCACGGACGAGCGCTCGCCAACGGGCGCTGTCGAGAGATTCCAGAAGCAGTAGTTCGGCTTTCCCCCCGCTGCGCTTCGTTCCTTTCAGACGCGCTGGGAAAACCTTTGTCACGTTCATCACAAGAACGTCGCCCGGCCGAAGAATGCGGTCGAGCTCGGCGAACCGGTGGTGAGACGGGGCCGCCGATGAACGATTGAGAACCATGAGCCGGGATTGATCGCGCGGCGTCACAGGCTCTTGGGCAATCTGCTCGGGAGGTAAATCGTAGTGAAAGTCGGAAAGCCGGATCATATCTCGCCCGGTTTGACCAGTTTCGCGTCCGGATAATAGGCCTGGACGATGCTGTCATAGGGTTGGCCGGCCAGAGCACGACCGCGGGCGCCCCACTGACAAAGACCGACGCCATGTCCCCAGCCACGTCCTTCAAAAATAAACTTATTCTTTTTCTGGGTGATCGACGTCAAGAACGTGCTGCGAAGAACTTCAGGTCCAAGCGCCAGTCGGAAACGGTTGCCCGAAATATCAACCGATCCGCGTGACGTGACGATCTTAAATTTAGCGATGCGGCCCGACGGCGACTTACTGGCCGCCGTGATCCCTCGAATGTCGCCAACGCGCAATCCATTATGCGCCAGCCGGTTCTGAATTGTTTTGGCGGATAGCGCGAGCGACCAATGATAATAAGGATCTTGTCGGCAAAAGGCATCGGGCACGCTTTTAAAGGGCTCTCCACTGTCGTTAAATTTCCAAACGAAGTTGGGTGTTTCGGTCTGACCACCGCAAGAAGAATGGAAGAAAGCCTGGACCGGTTTTCCTGCGGCATCGACGATAATTTGGCCGCGCGTTTGACTGACGGCGGCTACCACGTTCTTTGATTCTTCCTCGGCACCGCCGTAAACCTGATCGGACACGTCGCTCGCCACGTCGTAACCGTGATGCAGATTCGTAGCGAGATTGGCAATCACATAGGTTCTCGATACGACGGCTTGGGCTTTCAACGCCTCGAGCGGCCAATCGGCTCCCATTTCTCTCGGTAAAACTCCGTAGAGATACTGCTCGAGGCTAATCTTGTCGATCACATCAATCCGCGAATGGCCTGAGCTCTCGAGAATTATCATGCCTCGGTAACGCCGCCGATTGACAAGCAAGACGTCTTCAGGATGGGCGGGTTGCACGAAAATATCATTGGAATAACGGTGGAATCCGATCCGCGCCGACCGCCCCGAGGGTACCACCGAGAGGACATCATGGGCTTTCATCGGGAAACTTTTTCCATTGGTCTGATAAACAAAATCCCCATTGCAGCTGATGTTAACGGGGCGACGCGCGTGCAGGAGACATACCCTCACGGTTTCCGGTAGTAAGGGAGAAGCTTCCACCGCAAGAAACGGGACTGAAACGAACAGGGCCAGCAGCGCCACGAGCCGCGTGCGCATCAACGCGGTCCGAAAAAGCGCAAGACGACGCTCACGATCACGCTGATCACGATGCAGGTGACGATCGGAAAATAAACGGCG
>JBBQYF010000268.1:0-3293 GCA_038208955.1 Elusimicrobiota bacterium | reverse complement strand
AACAAAAGTAAAAGCAAAAGTTGTCCCAAAAGTACTGGTTTCGAGCCGCGTCCTAAATGGGCATGGGGGGGCGCTGTCGCCGACCCTCGTCAATGGTGCCAAGGCGGTTCCCCCGGTTAAGGGACCGCTGCCAGGTCCATTGACCGAGGCCGACAAGCTGGCGGCTAAACAGCGGGACATATCCGTCTCCGAGTTTTTCCTTAAGAATCGCCACCTGCTGGGTTTTGACAACCCGAAAAAAGCACTCCTCACTACCATCAAAGAGGCCGTCGACAACAGTCTCGACGCCTGTGAAGAAGCAAAGATTCTTCCTGAAATTCTGATAGAAGTGAAACAACTGGAGCAGGACGACCGGTTTATCGTTATCGTTGAGGACAATGGGCCGGGTGTGGTGCGGGAGCAAATTCCCAGCATCTTCGGCAAACTGCTTTACGGATCGAAATTTCATTCGATGAAGCAAAGTCGTGGCCAACAAGGCATCGGCATTTCAGCGGCCGGTATGTACGGCCAACTGACGACCGGCGTCTCCACCAAAATTACGTCGCGGATCTCGGCTCGCAAACCGGCACATTATTTCGAGATCCAAATCGACACCGCCAAAAATATTCCCCAAATTATCAAAGACATGATCGTTAATTGGAAAAAACCCCAAGGGACGCGCGTGCAGATCGAACTCGAAGCCAAGTACCAAAAGGGTCCCCGGTCGGTTGAGGATTATGTCCGTCAAACGGCGCTGGCCAACCCGCATGCGACCCTGCGCTTTCGGGGACCCGATGGGACGAAGAACGACTACAAGGCAGCCACGCGAAAGTTGCCTGTGGCGCCCAGAGAAATCAAGCCGCACCCGCATGGCGTGGAACTCGGTATTTTAATGAAAATGCTGAAGTCGACCACGGCTCGTAAGGTCAGCGGCTTTTTATCGCGCGATTTTGCGCGCGTCTCGACGCGCACTGGCGTTCAAATCTGCAAGCTGGCGGGAATCGATCCGGAAGCTAAATCCGCCGCCATTGCGCACAACGAAGCCGATAAACTTTATCGTGCCATGAACGCTACCAAGATCATGAACCCGCCGACTAACTGCCTGTCGCCGATTGGCGAACCGGCGATGCTGGCCGCGCTTAAGGCCAATGTTGATGCCGATTTTTATACGGCGGTCACGCGTCCGCCTTCCGTTTACCGCGGCAATCCATTTCAGATCGAAGTCGCGGTGGCTTACGGCGGGAGCATGCCCGCGGACGAGTTGGCGCAGTTGTTGAGGTTCGCCAATCGGGTGCCGCTGTTGTATCAACAAAGCGCCTGCGCCACCGCGAAGAGTGTCCTTCAAACCGCCTGGAAGAATTATGGGGTAAGTCAATCCAAAGGCGCGCTGCCGACCGCTCCGCTGATGATCGCTGTCCATATGGCTAGTGTGTGGGTGCCTTTTACCTCAGAGTCCAAAGAAGCGGTCGCGTCCTACCCGGAAATTATCCGCGAGATTAAATTGGCGTTGCAGGAAACCGGGCGTCGGTTGGATGCCTACGTTCGTCGCGGCGCTCGCGAAGCCGAAGCCCTGCGCAAAAAGGACTACATCAAGTCCTACCTACCGCACATTGGAATTGGCTTGCGTGAAATTTTGGGATTCAAACCATCTGATGAGAAAAAAGTCCTTGGGTTATTGACGGACATGTTGGAAAAAGAAAAAGATTAGACCGCGGGTAATCCGGGGACGGCCGATTGGAGGTGTGATGGATAAAGCGACGGAAAGACGAATTTGGGAAGCGGCGGAGAAACTTTATAAGGAAATTCTCAAGAAAGAAACTCCAATGCTGGATTTTCCAATGCGCAGCCTCGAGAACGTCACCTACGATAAGAAAAAAGGTTATTTCGAAATCGGCGACCGGGTTGTCGAGCGTACACTTTCCTATAACACGATTAAAACCTTCGCCCAAACGATTCGCATGATGGCCTTGTCGCATGAAATCGTGCGCAAAAATGATATGGCGACAAAACGTGAAGCTTACTACGTGTCGAAGAATTGGGGCGACGCGCGCTTTACCGAACAGCCCGAGTCCGACACGATTATGGATGACATCGAAGCGCACTTTCGATTAAATCGCGAGAAATTGGGTTTCATTCCGGAAGAGAAGGGTGGCGACACCGTCGGAAAGCTCATCGTCATTGATAAGGATCCGAACACCGGCAAAGAGATCCGCATTGACTGCACCGGTTTTGGGACCGGCGCTTATTCCATTCCCACCGACTGCGAAGGATTGCGTTTCGAAACCAAAGCAAAATTTATTCTCGCCATTGAAACGGCGGGCATGTTTCAGCGCCTGGTAAAACACAACTTTTACAACACTGACAACTGTATTCTAATTTCGATGGGTGGTGTCCCCACCCGCGCCTGCCGACGTTTTATCCGCCGCCTCGCGGACGCCTATCACCTCCCTGTGTATGCATTCGTCGATGGAGATCCATACGGCATGACCAATATTTACCGTACGCTCAAAGTCGGCTCCGGTAATAACGCGCATCTCAATCAATTTTTCTGCGTCCCGCAGGCCAGCTATCTAGGTGTCACGCCTCAAGATATCATCGACTACAAGCTGAAGGACGCCACGCACCCCCTCGAAGAGGTCGATATAAAGCGGGCGAAGGACGCGCTCAAAAACGATCCGTTCATTCGGTCACACAAACCCTGGCGTGATGCGATGGAGCAGATGCTCGCCATGGGGGTCCGTGTCGAGCAGCAGGCGTTTGCCAAACATGGTTTAAACCACGTTATCGAAAAATACCTTCCAAACAAGTTAAAAAATCCCGCTAAGTTTTTACCTTAATCAACGCTCCAACCCAGCCTCCCTGTAACATCGGACGCGGTCGCACGTCTACTCCCATAGATAGGACCGAGGAGGTCGTTATGAGCCTAAAAGGCCTAAGTATCATGCTGGTTGCTTTGCTCTCGAGCGCGGTCCTGAAGGCCGCCGACAAAAGGGATTCCGTCATTCCGCCGGTTGTGGGTTCCACGTCCAGCATGGCGGTGACTCCCATCCCGCCCAGCCCGTTCATTTCGCCCGGACGCTACATGGCTAGCGTGATGCCTGCGCTAAATCATGGGATGTCGGAGAAGCTTGAAGATGCCTTAAAGCAAATTCCCGGTGTCGCCAAAGTGGATGCCCATACTGACGATTCGGCTATTCATTTTAAGATCGTTGAGGGGTCTCACGTACGGTTAACGGATATTCAAAAAGTAGTGAGCCAGGCCGATGTCGGCGCGGTCATGACGACTCCCATACTAGAACATTCCTTAACGCCCA
>JBBQYF010000267.1:0-3328 GCA_038208955.1 Elusimicrobiota bacterium | reverse complement strand
CTCCCTGGCTCTTGGCGTACCCGGCGTCATACCCGCCCAGCCGGTTGTAATTGGCGTACTCGCCTTCGATCGAAACGACACCCTTATTGGGAAGCTTTTTCTCCATCAGGAAGTCGACCGTTGTTGCGGTGTGACCGGATTGCACCTGGGTCGCTCCGCCAATCGCCAACAGATTCTTGTCGCCGTCGTAAGTCTCGTTCAAATAATAACCATCCTCCTTATCCCAAAAATCCACCTGGACGCGGGCGGCCAACAGAACCTTGGGATTGCCTGAGGCGGACTTGCCGTCGAACGCGCCGGCCGACACTTTCACTTTCTTGAAATCGCCCCAATACAGCACCCCGTTGTCGCGGCCCTGATAGACAAAGGGATATCCGTCCTGGATGCCATCTGTGTACTTTCCCCATATGTTCGAGTAGAACGGACCGGCCAGAGCGGCGCGATCGGAAGGCTCCAGGAACCGGCCCGCCCAGATGTTGACATGATCGGAGAAATGGAATTGCGCCGCTGCGTCCAGCACTTCCAGTTTGTTGCTGACACTATCGTAATCAGTATTGAACATGAAGCTGATCGAACTAGTGACCGGGCCATTTATATAGATGCGGGCGTGATCGAGTTGAAAAGCGTCAGTGGAACTTCCCTTATCCAATCCGGTATGAGTGAAGCTGGTTTGCAGGCCGGCTCCAACGGTCACCGGACCCAACGTGATCTGCGCCGGCGATGGCACAGCCAGGATGAGCAACCCCTGCAATACGAGAACACCGCGGGCCAGCCGTCCGGCGATGGACGCCTGTTCACTACGGACACATCGTCTAGGCACGAAGCACCGGGTGTGATTTTTATTTGTGCTACAAAATCAAAACAGCGAGTGGAGCGCTCATTAGCGAACGGCAGTCCGAATCCACAATTCCAGACCTGGCACTACCGTTTCTTTTTTGCCGATGAGATAACGCGTATGTATCAGATGAACTACTGATGCCACAACGTGCGACGAGGCGAAACAACTACGAACTGCACGTAGTTTGTTTCAGTTTTATTTCAGACTGGGAAAGTGTTCAAGTAAGGATAACAAAGGTTTCATTGAGGTCCAATAGGAAATTTGGATAGGCTTGCAAAAGAAAACCGATTGCGGGACGGTGGAGGCTCGTATACCTTAAGAGGCTGCCCCAGCTTCGTCGCGCTGGTTAAGATGGAGATGTCGAAAGCAGCGTTCAGAATTGCTCCGCGTGTCTGAACAGTCATTGGAGACTTTCCTTCCGAGCAGCTCCAGTGGGATGCTGTCTTTTGCCGGGAAGCTCACGCGCGGGCTCTAAGCGTCTCCTGCTTGAGCCAATCCACGACTGTTTCTCCAGGCGCCAACGCTGGATTATTGAATGGGAGATCTTCGCGGTCGAGCGTATTGCCAGCCGTGAAGGGTTCGCCTTCGATTTCTTTTGTTCGGAATCAACCGTTCGATCCGAGACCCGTCCGGTCGCGTAGAAACGCTATTGTTAAACGGCTCCCGCTTAAGACCCAAGATCCGCTGCGCTGGGGCGGGTTTCGTCCGCCGCTCTGCGTTCGCAGCGCGCGATTTGACTGTGTAGTCAAATTGGTCGGGGAGGTGTGATTCGAACACACGACCCCGGCGCCCAAAGTCGGTGCGCTTTCGAAACCTACCTACTGCAATGGCAAGTTGCCTTGCGGACCCCCGTCACCTTCTCCCCCAATTGGAACCTCCGTCTCGGGAATGCAAGAGGCTGCTGCCACGTGATCGCCGTCTTCCATGCGAACAAGGCGAACCCCCTGTGTAGAACGGCCAACCTGCCGGATTAAGCCAGACTCCAGACGAATCATTTTGCCGTCATGCGTGATGATCATCAGGTCGGTATCCTCTTTCACCGACAAGATCGCGACGATCTTCCCGACCTTCGACGTCGTCTTCATGTTGATAACGCCCTTGCGCCCGCGCGACGTTAAGCGGTAATCCTTAATCGGCGTGCGTTTGCCATAGCCGTTCTCGGAAATCGACAGGATCAGGCCCGTCTCCTCCACCACTTCACACCCTACCAGGTAATCCCCTTCCTCCAGGTCCATCGCCCGGACTCCACGCGCCGCTCGGCCCATCGGACGCACTTCGTCCTCAAAGAACCGGCTCGCCATGCCTTCGTGGGTACCGAGGAAAATATAGTTTGTTCCGTTGGTCAGGCGCGCCGCCAACAACTCGTCACCGTCATCGATATTGATTGCGTTAATGCCCCGCGCCAAAGGATTATCGAACTCGGTCAACTCGCATTTCTTGACCACGCCGAACTTGGTCACCATCACTACGTATTGACCTTCGACAAATTCCTTCACCGAAAGAAACGCCGTAGGTTGCTCGTCGGTCTGCAGATTGATCAGGCTCGAGAAATGCTTGCCCTTTCCGGTCGTGCCCACGTCGGGGATCCCATAGATCTTCAGCCAGAAAAGCCGGCCTTTATTGGTGAAAATCAACAAATAGGAATGAGTGGAGGCGATCACCATGTGATCCACAGCGTCTTCGGTCCGCGTCCCCATGCCGATGCGGCCCTTTCCGCCGCGCGACTGTCTGCGGTAAGTATCGACCGCAGTCCGCTTCAGATAACCGCCGCGCGTGATAGTAACCGCGACGTCCTCCACCTGGATGAGATCCTCCAGCAGAATCTCGCCGGTGTCTTCAATGATCTGAGTGCGGCGCTCGTCGCCGAATTCTTTCTTCACGTCCTTGAGTTCCTGCACGATCAAACTGCGCAGGACTTCTTCCGATCCCAAAATTTCCAGGTACCCGCCGATCATGCGCTGGATCTCGGCCAGTTCATCGAGAATCTTCTGCTGCTCCATGCCGGTCAGGCGTTGCAGTTGAAGTTCGATGATGGCCTGCGCCTGCCGGTCACTGAAGGCTTCAAAGGGGGCGAAACCGGCTTCAAACCGGGCCGCCGCTTCAGCGTTCAATCCGGCGAATCCGGGCCGGGTTTGCAGAACCGTGAGCGCCGAACGTTGCTCCGCGGTCATCTGTGCGCCGGTGAGGACTTCACGCGCTTCCCGCGGATTTTTCGAGGCGCGGATCAGCTCGATCACCACGTCGAGATTGTTCAGCGCCTTTTGAAAACCGAGCAAGAGATGCTCGCGGTCGCGGGCTTTGCGCAGCAGAAAATCGGTGCGGCGGCGAACCACGTCGATGCGATGCTCGATGAAGCGTTTAATCACGTCGATCAGGCCAAGCTCGCGCGGCTGGCCATTGACGATCGAAAGCATGATCACGCCGAAGTTCGATTGCAACTGCGTGTTTTTGTAGAGGTTATTCAGGACCACTTCGGCCTGTTCGCCGCGT
>JBBQYF010000266.1:0-3355 GCA_038208955.1 Elusimicrobiota bacterium | reverse complement strand
ACACGCATGATGAAAAAAGCGATCGCTGGTCAGTACTTCAAAGACTTCGACCAACACCAAAAAAGGAGGATTGCTTCGGTTACATCTTAGATTGCACAACAACCCTGCCCTTCGGTTACATTCTTAGACTGCTTGACGCGGGGGGGCGGATGCTGCTGTCATTTAAAATTTAAAAGTGGACACCCTCTAGAGCTATGGCAGTAGCCTCCATAACGAAGATTTTCCCATAGTCCAGCTTCACAAATGATTTACTAATCCTCGGGTTAGAGAACTTCTCTCTCGCTATCTGAAAAAAAATCAGACGCTCCAACATTCAAGAAATACTGGGAATTCAACGCCGACGATTTTGCGAACTCGTCAAACGCTATCAGCAGGGCCCCATTGCCTTTTTCTATCCAACATCATCGCACCACTCCCGCCCGATCCATCGATTCGGCCATTGAACACAACATCCTCAAAGAACTTACGGCGGAAAAACGTTAATTCAAAGCAAAGACGGGGTACCATAATCGTGACAGATACAATCTCTTCCGGACCTTGGTCATAAACCCTTTACGAATGCGAGGATCGCCATGACGGCAAATAGCCGACTTCCATTAGTAGCCACTTTCAGCCTTATATGTTTTTCGCTTGCATGCTTTGTGCAAGGGACATTGGAGGCTGATGTTGGGTCGGGGAAAGTCTCGCAGGCTACGTTTAGCGCTTGTCAGAGCCTGGCCGGCCGACTAAAAGTCAGAGCTTTCGAAAGCATCAAAATTACGGAGGGCCCCTTTGAAAGCGGATTTGGCCAATCGATCCTCAAAGGTTGCTCTCTCAAAGTATCGTCTAAACCCGACAACGAACAGGCCGCTCTGCAGAGGACCATCAGTACTGATTGGAGTCAAATGCCTCAACACCAGGCGGATGGCCCTGGTGGGATGGCTTATGCGATTCAAAATGCGAACACAGTCTGCTTTGTGAGCCAAGAATGGGACGCTGCCGACGATGATGCAACGCCAGAAGAAATGAAAAAGTGGAAACCAAAACCGGATTCGATAACGATAGGCTGCACAGATAAACAAATGTTCGAGCAGATTGATAACCGAAATGAATGAGGACTTGTAAAGACATCTAGCAAAGGAGGATCTTCAACAATGTTCCTCGAACGCTTCTCACTCATCGATCTTCTCGGCCTAAACAACGCTCGCTTGCCATATACGACACCTACGCGACGGTCCGCTATCACTCCGTAAGTGGTAAATAAAACAAATTGTTTCAATCGCGGTTTTCATTATCTGCAAATGCCCCGCGCACAATAACTTTCGCTTTTACTATCCGACGGATGTCGACCGTTTCGAAGTTGCCCGGCATATCCACACCTTCCGAGATGCCAGGGGTTGCTTGGCCTACGAATTCACCTACGGCCGTGCTACGGACCACGAATACCTCTTTCCCTTGCTTATCATAAAAGTAGATGTCGCCACCAACATCTACAGGATCATTGGTCTTGTTCAGGACTGTCACGTAAAACATTGAACAAGTACCTTGTTTAAATATTCGGATTTTCTTAATTTGAACGAGTTTGGGGTCATGGATTTCACTTTGAGAGGTGAATGCGTAGGTCACTTGTATGGGGATAAACCGAGACTCGGTAATATTTTTATCGTGCAAAGCCCAAACATTGTTGGCGATCATTCCCAAAAGTCCAGTGACCAAGAGTCTTGTAATTCGCCTCCTTCTCATTGCGTTCCTATCGGCGTACAAGCTGTAGATTGGGCCACCCCAGCAGCGACGTTCCCCGGACAATCACGGATATTGTGCGTAGATCCCATAGCGATGGCTGCAAAGTCCTGGCTACAGAATATGGTCCTAGGATTATATATCTACCCTTTACCTGTGGCCACGGAACCGGGTGAGGTCCAGTCCGTCCCGAAAGGTCCAAGTGAACAATGTTCCGAAGGGATCAAGCCGCCGGGGAGATACGGCGATCAGTGGTTTTGGGTTGATGCGAGCGGCGACTGTTGGGAATTTCCGTTTGATTTAACGTGGATTGACGGCTCTCTTCCGATACGGGTGCACTTCGGGCTAAACGGTCCGCAGCAGTCTCGCTATACGCGAATAGCTCACTTAAGGCAGCAGCGCTGGCCGGGTAGGCGGGGAAATATATCCGCATAATCTCCTCAGCCAGCGCCGCCGTTGTGTCAGTCACACGACGAACCGCCCCGTCGGGTGCCTGCCGATGATTATCCGGAACAACGATGGGGTTCTCATGCGCATGAAGCACCCAATGATTGATGAGATGGCGATATTTTACTATTTCCGAGTGGTCGGCGAGCGTTGCGTCCCGATCCGTAGGCCTCCATTGTCGACTCAATTCGTCGAGAGAACGCTCAAACCCGTCGAGAGTCGTGAAATCCATGTTCGGCGCGGTCAGCGTTTGGCCCAAAAACCGTGCCGCCATTTCCCAATTTCCGTGAAAGCGTTCGTGAATAAGTTGATAGACCAACGATGAGCCCAGTAAATGCGCGCCGGGATAGGGCGCCGGTATTTCTCCTATCGCTGGGATCATAAAAAGATCGTCACAAATGAGTTTAATCCGCCAGCATAGCAACTCCGGCGTCAGGCGCGGGGATCGTTTCAGCGCCGCTCTGGCGATCTCTTTGAGTACCTGCTTACTTTGTTTTGTAGATCCGCCCTCAAATTCTTCGACGGCGATCGCACACTTTTTCAAAGCCCCCCGTAGCGTGGCCCCGCAAAAACCCGAGCTCCAAAGTTGATATTTTTGGTCGACGGCGGATTTTGGATGGATGGCAAAGGCCACAATAATTCGGGCCATAGCGTCGAATGCCTCGGCCACGCTCGCCGCAATCTTTTCAGGATGAAACCGGTGGCCCATTTCACTGGCGAGAGTCAGCAGCAATGACTCCGCTGTCCGCCGATCGCGTACGCTAGACGTCCGATAAATCTGGATGCCCCCATTGCCCGCCGTCGATTGAGCCGATGAGTAGAAAAATTCTACTCGCGTATGTTCTATCACATCCTGAATGAACTTGAGGCTGGAACCCAACCCGGCTCCGATAATATACGCCGTACCTATGGCTTGGTCGGTAACTTGCGTCAACGGATGGCCTAAAATAGGTATGGGACGGGCGCTAGCGGATGACGCAGTTTCTCGAGCGCGATCTACAGTGGCGTGTAAAATAACCCGCACATCGGACTTTTTCAAGACATCGGGTTGGAATACGAGTGTGGGGCTTAGCGCTTCCTCACTCAGACGCAAAAGAGCCGGGGATAACAACACGCGCCAACTCGTGCCGTAATCGAAGGGTCGTCTGCCGGCTTCGGCCCCCAACGCCGGATCGGAGAGGAGGCACGG
>JBBQYF010000265.1:0-3415 GCA_038208955.1 Elusimicrobiota bacterium | reverse complement strand
GCCGGTTGCCTTTCAATTGAACGCCGGATATATTCCCATTCGAAAAAAAGGGAAACTCCCTTCGAAAACGATCTCTTACACTTACGATTTGGAATACGGAACCGATACGTTGGAAATGCACGGGGATGCGCTCGATTCCGCCTCACGTGTCCTTTTAATTGATGACGTTCTGGCCACGGGGGGAACGGCCCATGCCGCCTGTCAGTTGATTAAAAAATTGAAAGCGCAGGTTGTGGGGTTATCGTTTGTCATCGAACTCGAATTTCTTCATGGCCGGGAAAAACTCGGTGGTTACGATGTGATGACGTTGATTCGGTTTTGACGTCTGTATATTTGATTATCGCCCCCATAGCACAATGGATAGTGCTACTCCGTCCTAAGGAGCAGATGCTGGTTCGATTCCGGCTGGGGGCAAACCTTCAAGAACTATTGGGTAATAATTTAATAGAAGCCAAGCAAAGGTGATTGGGTGAATTCGAATAAAACGACGTCTCAATGGGAAAAACAGTTTCAGGAAGCGGTCTTGTGGATCCGAACGCATCAAGAGCGATTCTGGGCCATTACTGGGACGCTCGGCATGTCGCTTCTAGTCGTACTTTTTTGGCTTCACAACCGGCAATTGCAAAATGATATGGCTTGGTACCAGCTGGGAGCCGCCCAAGGCGACTTGATCCAAGGGAGGTTGGTTGATGCCCGTAAGGCTCTCGACGAGTGGAACCAACATTATTCCGGAAGCAGCGCCACGGCCTATGCCAAATTTTTACAAGCCGACCTGCTTTACAAGACCTCGGATTATGTGACAGCCGCGCAAATCTATGGCGACCTTGCGCAGACTGCGCCCGCCCAGGACATGCGTCCCCTGGCCCTTTCCGCGCAAGCCTCCGCCGAGGAAATGGCGGGACACAACGAAAAGGCGCTCGCGTTGGCGCAATCTTTCACCACATTGTACCCGGATCATTTTTTTGCGTCCTCTGCCTATATGGCCCAGGCGCGCCTCGACGAATTGGCCGGCAACCGCGCGGGCGCGGCGGCCATTTATGATCGTTTCATTATTTTGTATCCCCAGAGTCCCCTCCTTGCGCTGGCGAAAGCGCGGCAGCAAGCGCTTGCCGGTTCTGCTCCCGTTGGGAAATAGCCTTTTTACTTTACGACGATGGGGGTTTCATTTATAATCCTCCACGCATGCCTCGTGTGATCCATTTTCCGCCGATTCGCCGTATTCCTTGGCTGGCCGCCGCCCTTGCCTTTTGGATCTTTCCACGACCGCTGCAAGCGGCCTCGATTTTGGACATCGGCACGGATTACCGGTTACGCGGCATTTCTTATTCGCGCACCGATTTCGGGAAGGACACCGGACAAAATTTTACCTATCTTTCGCAACGCGCGATAGCTCACGTCGGAGGGCGATTCTCTCCCAATATTGAAATGATGACGCAGTTTCAAGCGCTCGGCGTCGTCGGCAGCACCACACCGCTCATTTCCAATGGCGTCGTAAACCCCTCAGGCCGGCGTTACCCCAACACGTCTTTTGAACCTTGGGTTCAATGGGCCTATCTAAAAGCAAACCACATTTATGATACGCCGATCGACATTACGATCGGCCGACAACCCATTACTTTGGGCGACGGTTTCATTCTTTCTGACGATGACCTGGGGTTTACCGGTGTTCGGCTCCAGTCTGCTCTGCCCTGGTATGGTCTGCGCGGGGATCTCTTTGAGTTTCGACAAGCCGATACGTTCGTCAATAGTAATAGCAGCGATATCTACGGCATCGAGATCACCAAACCGTTTCAACAAACGCGTATTCAACTTTCCGTTGTGACACAGCGCGATGCGACGGGATCTACGATCTACGCTCGACCGAGCGAAAATATCAGCACCGGCACCCTGTCCATTTCCGATCTGACGGCGTCGCGTATCACTCGCACGTTTTATGACGCGCGCTTAGAAGGACGCTTGCTCGAGGGAGGTTTCTATAAAGGGGAATTCGCGCTCCAGAATGGCAACGTGAACCGCAGCAGTTCGACCCTGGGATCGGTCCAGCTCGGGGGTTATGCCTTTCTCATCTCAGGCGGTTTATTCGCCCATACCAGCAAATACGGCCCGATCGAAATCCACGGCTCCTTCGGTCTGGCCAGCGGGGACGGGGGGGGCGGCAATAAGGACAATTCGTTTCATCCCTCGTTTGGCCACCGCTTCGACGGCACGGAACGCAGCGGATTCGGCGAATTCTATGGCGCCACACTTTATGATGCGCTGCCTAGCTCCAATTCCATAAACGGTCTGCCGGCCGGCTACTCGGGCATTCGCGTGCTGGGGGCGGGCGTAACGACCCATCCGACGTCGCTCTTGTCCATCGGTATCGATTATTACGTTTATACCGCCCAAGAGACGCCCGGCAGAAACTTTACGTTATCGAGCACGGACTCCTCGCTCGGCACTGAGATCGATGCCGGCGCGGGTTTTGCCTATACGTCGTATTTAAGTTTCCGCGCTTCCTTTGCTCTTTTCCAGCCTGGCGCGGCTTACGAATTCCGGAGTAATGCCACTCGCGTTTTGCTCGAGGCGACTGGCCGGTTTTAAGCCAACGCCGCACGTTATGTCGAGTGATCCCGTTCTTTCTGTTCTCTTTCTCTGGCACCAACACCAGCCTTCCTATAAAGACCCGCTCACGAACCGTTACGAGCTTCCATGGGTGCGACTACATGCGACCAAAGATTATTACGATATGGTCGCCTTGCTCGAGGAATATCCCACGATCCGCGCCAATGTAAACCTCGTTCCCTCGTTGCTTGCGCAATTAGATGACTACGCGCAAGGCAAGGCTCGAGATCCATTTCTTTCGCTAAGCGAGAAGTCCGCCGCTGATCTCACTTTCGAAGACAAGCAATTTATCCTCCAGAATTTTTTTATGGCCAATTGGGATCGCATGATCGACCCGCATCCCCGATACCGCGAGCTGCTGGATAAACGCGGCCGCCATTCAGGGGACGGCTTCGCTCGAACACAGACCTATTTCAAAGAGCATGATTGGCGAGACCTTCAAATGTGGTTTAACCTGTCTTGGTTCGACCCCTGGTGGAGAGAGCGCGACCCTCTGATTCGCGATCTCGTCGCCAAAGGTAAAGGCTACACGGAAGATGACAAGCACCAAATGCTGAAGAAGCAACTCGAAATTTGCGGGCTCGTCGCTGCCAAACATCGTGAGTTGATGGAAAAAGGCCAAATCGAAATCACGGCGACGCCCTTTTATCACCCCATCCTTCCGCTACTGTATGACACGAACTCCGCCAAAATCGCCATGCCCGATGCGACGCTTCCTCATCGGCGATTTTCGCATCCTGAAGACGCACGCTTGCAAATTGAACGCGCCCTAGCCGATCACGAGGCCCGCTTCGGCCGCCGTCCCCGAGGA
>JBBQYF010000264.1:0-3456 GCA_038208955.1 Elusimicrobiota bacterium | reverse complement strand
GCATGTCCTCTCACTCGGGAATCAAATTTGTTTCGGAATGGTCGGTCACCCAAGCGCTATGGCTGAGCTTACTCGGGGTGCTTTCCATGCAAGCGGGTTTCTGGTTTTTCCGTTTTTCAATGCTTCATCTCTTAATTCCCCGGGTGAGGCTCGAACTCGTGACGGAGAAAGCCAAACGAATGATGATCGTGACCGGTTGTATTGGCGTAGGATTAATCTGGCTCAATCTCACTCACCATCTGGTGATTCCGGATCAATACAACTACATTGCCTACCTAATGATGAAGCAAGCATCGCTGTGCATTGCCCTCTTGGCTTATTACAATTTGCGAGGCGAGCTGAAGCGTCGGGAAAAATGGATTTTGGTGACGATTGTCATCGCGCAGGAGCTACTTGCCCTGGGGTCTGGAAACCTACGCGACATTCTGGAGCCGTTGATTGTCTTGGGCGCCGTGTCCTGGATGGGACAGCGCAAATTCCCTTGGCGGTATATGATTTTGGCTATTCTTTTCTTCGCGATTATTCAGCCGATCAAAGCCGGTTATCGGCGTAAAGTGTGGTCGCATGCATACGGTAGCGACAACATTTACGACCGGCTGGTGTTGTGGGCAACGCTGATTTCTGGCGGTTGGGGCACGATTTCGCAGGTTGGAAAAGTTGCCATGACGAATGCGCCGACGCATAGCGCGCTGGCGCGCACCGATATTATTCATACCTTTGCCCGCGTCGTTGAACTGACCCCCACGCGGGTTCCTTATCAAATGGGTGTAACCTACAATTACCTTCTGTACGCGCTCATTCCGCGCGCGATTTGGCCGAGCAAACCCTCGGCATCAAGCGCCAACCAATTCTTTGGTGTTGCCTACGATTTTCAAACTCAGGACAGCATCGGCGATACGTCAATTGGTCTGCCGCATTTGGCGGAGTCTTACATTAATTTTGGTTCGTTGGGCGTCATCTTGGTCATGCTGATCATCGGGATGGTGTATGCGGCTGTTGACCGGTTGTTTGACCATCCGGATGCGGGTCCGGGTGGCGTCGCCATCTATGCCGTTATCTTGACGAATTTGTGGACGATTGAAACGGCGACGGCGCCGACCTTCGGCGCCTTGATACAGACCGTAATCGTTTATACGCTGTTGCTGCGTTTTGTGCGGGTGAAGGTAAAAGCGGATGTAGCGCCCATGATTAGCGGCACGTGGAAACAATCGGCATGATCAACGTGGCGCATGTTACTCCCTCATTTTATCCGGCGCACGTTTACGGCGGCACCACCGAATCCGTGTTTCGCCTCTGCCGGGCCGTCGCTCGAGAGGGCATCGCCGTTCGCGTTTTGACGACGGACGCGAACGGACCCAATGACGTATTGGATGTCGACAAAATCAATGAAGTCGTCCTGGACGACCAAGTCCGCGCGCGCTACTGTGCGCGCCAATGGCCGGAATCCATGTCAATCTCGCTCCTGCGCGAGCTCGAGTCCTTCGTGCGTTGGGCAGACGTCGTGCATTTAAGCGCCGTCTATTCGTTTCCGACGTTGCCCACTCTTTGGATGTGTCGGCGTTTGGGTAAGCCGCTCGTTTGGTCGCCGCGTGGCGCTCTCCAGCGCTGGGCGGGATCGCGGCGCGTAATCGGTAAAAGAATCTGGGAAACGCTGTGCCGCCGTCTCGCTCCGGCGCAAGGCCTGTTTCACGCAACCTCACTAGAAGAAGCCGCCGACAGTCAGGCACGTTTCCCGTCCTTTCAGGCGGTCGTCGTTCCCAACGGTGTGGACATTGCGCCCATCAAACGCGCCGCTCGGCCGGATGCCTTTCGCTTATTATTTCTTGGACGACTCGACCCTAAGAAGGGGCTCGAGAATCTTTTAGCGGGCTGCGCCGGCCTTAATGGCAAGCTCAAAAATAGTTGGCATTTGACCATCGCCGGTGGCGGCGACCCAGGGTATGAAAAAAAGTTGCGCGCGGAAATCGGTCGTTTGGGACTGGAAGGGCGGGTCACTTTGACGGGTTGGGTCTGGGGGCCAGAGAAAGACCGGCTATGGGAAAACGCCGACGTCGCCGTTATTCCTTCCTTCACAGAGAATTTCTGTATCGTCGTCGCGGAAGCGCTCGCACACGGCCTGCCTGTCGTCGCCAGCCATGGAACTCCTTGGCAGAAGGTCGAAGAGAAAGGCTGCGGATTGTGGGTCGACAATTCCCCTGAATCTCTCCGACGAGCGATTGAAACGATGAGCGAGCGACCTTTGGACGTCATGGGCGATAAGGGGCAGGCTTGGATGGAACAAGAGTTTGCTTGGTCTCAGATTGGGCGGCAAATGGCCGCCGTCTATACCGGCTTAAGCGGGCGCGGGGTACCAAACCGATGAAAATGGGCATCGTCACCTCGGCGGGGGGTCATTTGAGCGAAGTGCGCGCCTTGCGCGACGTTTACGAGCGCTACGACTATTTTTATGTCGTCAACGAGAAAATTGAATTACCCCCGGACATGCAGAACCGGACCACCTTTATCCGACATTCAGAACGTGACTGGCTATTCTTCGTCAACCTGTGGGAAGCTTGGACAATATTGCGACGAGAGAAACCACAGGTCTTGCTGAGTACGGGGGCGGGCCCGATGGTTCCTTTTACGCTGGTCGCGAAATGCTTAGGCATTCGTACGATCTATATTGAAATCGGCACGCAGGTTACTGTTCCTTCCATGACCGGACGCGTGATGTATTATCTGGCCGACCGGTTTTTTATCCAATGGCGCGCGCTCCAAACGCAATTTCCCAAAGCCGTCTACGGGGGTCCGCTCCTTTGACCTTTGTGACCATTGGCACAGCCTTTCAACCTTTTCGCCGCTTGCTGGACGGGGTCGATGCGCTAATCGCTGGGGGGAATTTAAGCGGCGACCCAGTGATTATGCAAATCGGCCACGACAAAACATTTGCGTCCCACCGCGCCCGGACGGTGCCATTTATGGGCATGGAGGAGTTTGAGCGTTGCATGAAAGAGGCCGATATTATTATTTGCCATGGAGGCTGCACGGTATTCCAGGCGTTGCGCGCCGGTAAAATTCCCGTCGTCATGCCGCGCGAAAAAAAATATGGCGAGCACATCAACAATCACCAAGTCCAATTTGTGCGCGCTCTCGCGGCGGAAAATCGAGTTATTGCGGTCTACCATCCCGCCGAATTAGCGGCCGCCGTCGAAGAAGCCCGGCGCCGGAGACGGGAACCGGTGCGGCAAGAACCGTCGCAAATGCCGGAACTCGTAGGTCGGGCCATCCGGGATTTAATCGCATGAAAATTCTCGGGCTAAACGCTTACCATGGCGATGCGTCGGCAGCGCTTTTAATCGACGGTGAATTGGTCGCATTCGCGGCGGAGGAACGGTTCAACCGGATTAAGCATTGTGCAGGGTTCCCCGAGCAAGCGATTCGCTACTGTTTAAAGACAGCGGGTGTACCCTTAAGTCA
>JBBQYF010000263.1:0-3461 GCA_038208955.1 Elusimicrobiota bacterium | reverse complement strand
GCCCCAACAGTTGCTGAGACAGCATGGGAATTTCTTCTGATAAAAGATCCATCGGCATAAAATCGCCGATCACGCCGGTCGAGGCGACAAGAATTTGCTTTTCGTCGACGCCGAGCGCTTTCGCTGCCCATTCAATCGTCTTTTCAGCTTCGCGAACGCCGCGCTTCCCGGTACAGCAATTGGCGCACCCGGAATTGATCAAGATGACGCGGGCCTGTCCGCTTTTCAGGCGCTCCTGGTCGAGCGGAATGTGCACGCATTTCACCTGATTGGTCGTAAAACAGGCCGCGGCCGCTGCCGGCGTCTCGGAATAAAAGATCGCCAGGCCGTGCCGACTCGGGCGGGGGCGGTCTTTGCGGGGTAGTCCCGCGGCACGAAATCCAAGTGGTAAATGGTTCATAAAAGTCCTTCCGTTTCTGGGAGACCAAACATGATATTCATATTCTGAATCGCTTGGCCGCTGGCGCCTTTGGCCAGGTTGTCGAGCGCCGCGATAACGATGGCCGTGCGTCCCGACGGGTCGAGCGATACGCCAATCTGACAATGGTTCGTGTAAGTGACCGCTTTGACTTCGGGTGATTCAAAAGCCCCGAGCACCGACACAAAAGGTTCGCGCAGGTAATAGGATACGTATGTTTCCCGCAGCGCCTCGATGGTCGTTTTTGTTTTCAGGGGCGCGTAAAGGGTCGCCAATATTCCGCGGTTCATCGGCGCCAAGTAGGGAACAAAGATCAGCGCATTGTGAGCCCCGAGAGTTAAGCCGCGAGCGTTGCCCGGGTTCCGGCCGGCGGAGGCGGCCTTGCTCCATTCTTGCCAAATCTCTGGATGATGCCGATGTCCCTTTAGTCCATAGGCTTGCATGCTCTCGTCGGCCTCGGAATAAAGATACATGGCATCGACTTTTCGGCCCGCTCCCGAGATGCCGCTTTTGGCGTCAACGATCAGCGAACCTTTGCCGATTCGCCCCGCCGCGGCCAATGGTAAGCCGGCGAGGATGGCCGTCGTGGCAAAGCATCCCGGATTGGCTACCAAGCGAGCACTGCGAATCTGTTCACGGTAGCGTTCGGGCAATCCATAAACGGCTTCCTTCAGCAGCGCTGGCACCGGGTGAACGCCATACCAACGGGCATAGACGGCGGGATCGTTCAAACGAAAATCGGCCGAGAGATCGATGACTCTCGTCCCCTTGGCCAATAGCGCCGCGGCTGTTTTGGCTGCAGCTCCGTGCGGCAGCCCGAGAAACACAACATCCGAATCCTTGGCGATCGCCGGAATATTTAATTTCTCGAGCGGGTGGCTGAGGCGCCCTTTCAGAAACTTGTGCAGCTCACAAACCGGTTTGCCCACGTGATTTTCCGACGTCAGATGCGCGAGTTTTGCCCCGGAATGGCGCAGCAAGTAACGCAGCAATTCGCCGCCTGTGTAACCGCTGGCGCCAACGATCGAAACGCGTATCATAGAGGTGGACTCTCTTCTTCTTCTTCTTCGGGTTCCGGTGGCGCGGCCCGGAACAAAATAACGACTTCACCTTTTAAGGTCTTGTCTTGCAACAAGGCGGCCAGCGTCGCGGCCGAACCGCGTAAAAATTCTTCGTGAATCTTCGTCAGTTCGCGCGCAATGACCACCGGCGTGTCCCCGCCGACCGTGTCGCGAATCAGTTCCACGGTATCGCGCGTCCGGTACGGCGACTCATAAATCACGACCGTGCCTTCAGTGGCCTTAGCGGCCTCGATCACCCGCCGGGCGCGGGCCGTGCGCCGAGGAAGAAATCCTATAAAAAAGAACCGGTCCGTGGGTAAACCGGAGGCGACAAGCGCCGTCACCGCGGCACAGGGTCCGGGCAAGGACATCACGGCAATCCCCGCCTCGATGGCGGCCTGTACCAAAAACGTTCCGGGATCAGAGAGTCCAGGAGTACCGGCATCGCAGACGAGGGCCACACGTTTACCCGCTTCGAGCGCGGCCAAGAGTTGACGGGGACGCTGCCGCGGGCTGTGCGCATGGTAGCTCCACAGCGATTTCGATAACCCCAGGTGATTGAGTAGCCCCAATGTCCGTCGCGTGTCTTCGCAGGCGACGAGATCGGCGGCCGACAGTGCTTGGACCGCTCGCTGAGTGATATCCCCTAGGTTGCCTAGCGGCGTTGGCACGATGTAGAGCGTCCCCGGCGGAAACGGCTCGGTGATCACGCCGGGGTTTGGGCGGCCGACGACCCGGCATTTTCCAGCCCGCGTAAAAAAGCGTCCACAAGGCGGGGATCAAACTGCGTCCCGGACAACCGGCTCAGTTCGGCTATCGCCTGATGTCGCGACAACGCCTTGCGGTAAGGCCGCTCCGACAGCATCGCACTCCAAGCATCGACCACCGATACCATCCGGCTCGTCAGCGGAATTTCTTCGCCGGCCAGTCCCTCCGGATATCCTTTTCCGTTGAACCATTCCTGGTGCGTCAAAACGATCAGGGAGACGGCGCGCAACTCGGGCGCCTCCTGCAAAATATCAAAACCCATCGCCGGGTGTTTTTGAATCACCGCCCGATCGTCGTCCGACAATTTCCCTTTTTGCTCGAGCAGCGCCGGATCGACGCCAAGCATGCCGATATCGCGGAGGCGGATGCCGCGCTCGGCTTCGTCGATTAGCGATTCCGGAAGCTTCAGCGCTTGCCCGAGATTCCGAATCCATTGTTTTTCGAGCGCCGGACTTTGACTGCGACGACCGGTTTTTTCCAAAGCGCAGGCGAGCGTGGCGGTGACGGCGTTTCGACCACCTTGCGCTTTTTCAAAATAAAAGTGGTTCGTAAAAACGAGGGCCACAGTGCTTTGCAAGAGTGCGAGGTCGGCGGTCGCTAGGAATCCCCCAGGCGCCGCCGCGAGGATGATCGCCGCGACCGCCCGAGATTCCACGCGAATCGGGATGAATGCCACGGGCGACTGCAAAAAGGGCATATCACTGATCGTCTCCGCCAAGATCGTTGCCGACGGGTTCAAAAGTGCTCGTCCGATCCCGCCTTCGGCTAAACGGACGCGAATCCCCATCAAAGACTCCGGGGCCACGTCTATTCCGGCTGTCGCCAGAAAATCCAAACTGCGTTCGTCCAGCTCCAGTAAAAGCGCCTGGCGCGAAGAAAAAAAATGATTGGCCTGCGACAAGACCGCGTCGCGAAATTCCTCGCGCGGCAGATGGTGGCTGGGCGAGACGGCGAAGCGCAGAAGGCGCGCAAGGCCCGCTGCCCCATGTCGGGCCATCGGCAAAGGTTCGGCAATCGTCATCGGAATGAATTATTCTACCTAAATTGACAATCCGCAAAAGTTTGGTGTATAGTGGGTCCCCAACGAGGATCGAGAGGAACCTATGAGCACGACTATCCAAAACACGCTGATTTTGATCAAGCCGGACGGCCTCAAGAAGTCTTTGACCGGCAACATTCTAACGAAGTTGGCCGAAACGCGCTTAATTATTGTG
>JBBQYF010000262.1:0-3505 GCA_038208955.1 Elusimicrobiota bacterium | reverse complement strand
GCTGGGCGAATGTATAGATTGTGCCGCCGCGGTGGCCGAAAGCGAAGAGCGATTCGATTTTTACTGGGTCACGGACGCGGCCCACTGGAACCTCCGCGAGAAACTCTGGAGCGATGCTTCGTCCACTTTCAAACGTTACGTGATTTTGACTGAGACTGTGGTTGAGGCGAATACACGCCCCCAGTTCGAACGTCAGTGGGATTTAATGGGCCAAAAATTTTGGCCGCGGAAGATTGCAATTAAGGCCGCGCATTTGAAGAAAGGATATCGCCACCAGTATTTTCAGAAGCGCGGGTTGGTCCACGAGGAGTTCGTGGATCTGCAAGGCAACGGCTTTTAGTGCCGGCCTAGTACCACAAACACTGGCTATCAAAACGTTTGATGCTGCGATCGAAAAGATCTTTTAGTTTCGGGTAATCGAATTCGCCGAATAGGAGACAGGTGATCTTGGCGCCAAACTGTTCACCGAATTTTTCAACGCCATGAGCTGCGCGCAGGCCACCAATCATAAAGGATGAGCGGGGCCCGTCAAAACTGACATAATGGCGATCCGTCTTTAGCATGGCTTCCCAATTATTCAGTTCCAATTTTTGCGTAACCGGATTGCGCACCCAAGTTGTCGGGCGAGCTTTCAATTTCGCCTTTGTCTTGCGGAAATAGAGGCGCTCGCCAACTTGGTTTTGAACGTAAAAGCGCATGCCCCACATGTTATCCGGATCTGTATGGACGAAGACTTCTTTGTTCTGCTTTTGCGCGATGAAGTGCACGACGGGCAATCTTTTAAAGGGGAAGGTCTTGATATGGCGGGCCAATGTCGGAAAGCGCTTATCGAAATCAGCTACCCACGGATTGGCCTGATGCTGGGTTGCAGGAGAAATGGCCCAGGAAACTTCCCACGGATAGTCGCGATCCAGTCCTTCATTTCCCAATTTCTCGGCCAAGCGTTTGAACTTGCGCAGGTCTTCCTTATGCGATTCGGCATCCGCCATCCATTGGACAAAATCGTCGATGTTTATGGCCTCGGCTGGAGGAAGGTCCAGTGGGCAAAAGATCAGCTCTTTATAGATTTCCAGATCGGGCGCAAAGTCCTGGGATGTAACGTCGGTATTCATCATGGAAAAAATCAAAACATAGGGGTGGCTAGGTGTCTAGGAATATCCGAGGAGGAGGCTTGACTCAGCAGGTCCGAGCGAATCTAATTTTTATAGGTGTAAACGAAATTTCACGGAGACGATTGAAATGATACAGAAGATGATCCCTTGGACGCGGTCCAACACAAAGATTTTCCCGTACATACAAATTCCATTTACGCTTGCGACACTTTTTTTAGCGACCCAGGGCTTCGGCCTTAAATGGTGGGGCCTTTCCGTTTTCGTTTATTTTTTAACGGGATGTCTCGGAATCACGGTCACGTTTCACCGCTTGCTCACGCACCGCGCGTTTTATATGCCGAGATGGTTGGAATACTTTTTCAGTTGGTTCGGCGCAATGGGCGGTACCGGTTCTTCGGTGGGCTGGGTTGCCATCCATAACGAGCATCACCACCATGCCGACCGTCCCGGTGACCCCCATTCTCCCGAGATTTCGGGGTGGCGCGTTCTCTTTCCCAACTACACCTTTGATCTCAACAAATGGTCTGTGCGTAATTTGATCATCGATCCTTATCACAAAGCTCTCCATGATTTTTATCATGTTTGGCTGGTGCTTTGGGCGATAGCCTTATTCGCAATCGATTACCGGTTGGGCCTGTTCGGCTTTGTCGCGCCGGTTACGATTCAAATTTGGTCATCGGTGATTTCGAATTATGTGAATCATTCAATTGGTTACAGAAATTTCGAAACGCTCGAACACTCAACCAACAATGGTTGGGTCGCGGCGCTGACGTGGGGGGAAGGATGGCATAATAACCATCATCGCTATCCGGCGCGCTGGAGCTTTCGCGTGAAGTGGTGGGAGTTCGATCCCTCGGGCATGATGATATGGGGTATAAAGAAAATATTCACGGAACGCCCCGAGATGGTCCCGCATCCCCTCATGAAAAACTAAAAATAGGCCCGCACGGGCCTATGCATGGCCCGGTTTAGAAAGAAAGTTGTAAACGTCGCCCACAGTCTTGAGGGACTCGGCTTGATCATCGGATATCGGTTTGCCGAAGGTCTTTTCGACCGCGATCACAAAAGCCACAACATCCAAGCTATCCGCGCCAAGTTCAGCGAACGAAGCCTCGCGCTTGATGAGCGACTTTTCAATTCCGAGATGTTTTACGACCAAGTCGCTCACGACGTTTTCAATTTTTTGCTGCTCCATTTAGCCTTCCTTTGGTAATAGTTCCGGCTCACTCGTCACTGAGTGGTCCCAAATCGCCTTGGATAAATCCATCATTCCTAAATATTTCTCACTGTCAATTCTACCGAAAATGCGCAGCTGATGGCGGGGAGAAGTCAGCTCCGGCACGCCGTGATGATAAGAGTCGTCAAAGTGGGAAGCTTGTATCCCGGGATCCTGCCCATGAACCGCATCGCCCACGGAAAATTTCAAATAACTTCCGCCGTTAGTCACATTCAGCGTCATGGATCCGAAGCCCTTTGCCATCCAAGCACGGTTGGACTTCTTGTTGGCATCGACATGCACTTGTCCGATGGCGGGTGGACTCATGGAGACCAAACGTACTGTTTGAATAAAATCGAACGGCAGTTGGCTGATAAAGGCCTGCAGATAGGTGCCTTCAAGTTCTTTGATCCAGACCCAAGGCTCCAGATAATAATGCCAGTGGTTGATCTTCAATCCCCGGCGTTCGACGTACGTCAGCCATTCCGTATTCGGGTCGCGCTCAATGCGCGTGAGATTCAGGACATAGTAGGTCGAGAATTGCCCCTTAACGGTCTCGCGCGAACCGTCGGCGCGCTCGCGGTAGTGGGTCGTATCCGCCAATTGTTCCACGGAGGAAATTTTAAGGTCGATCGAATCGTCATAGACGCTTTTACCGCCGCTAAAAATAACCGAACGCTCGACCGCCATCGGCAGGCATATCTTCTCGATATCCGCGGTCATAAGCGCGGAGTCGAACTTTACGGAAGGTATTGGCGAGTATACGGGAAACATTAACGTTCCTCTCGGGTCAGAGAAAAATTAAAACTTAAGACTAAATTGATGTCCAACCTTATTTTGTTGCTCGGCAAATTTATTTGCGAGACGATTTTGGATAGGGGATTAAGATGTGGACTCACTGAACAGAGGAATTGCTGAAGAATTGCCTCCACTGGTCGAAGTGGGCCGCCCGGCTTGTGAAAAGCTGGCTGGAATCAAGGTCGACGTTGGTCTTTTACGCGAACACCTTCATGAAAAAGTAATCCCTTGTTTTGACCCAGTCATGCAAAGTAACGGCGGCTTCGGCGGCTGGTCGGTTTATTCGGCGAACGGCCGCTATGATGACGGTTGGCTCGAAGGCCACAAGCTGTTCGTGAAAGTGAACGGCAAAATGATTTTTGACGTCAAAAAGGCGCGG
>JBBQYF010000261.1:0-3519 GCA_038208955.1 Elusimicrobiota bacterium | reverse complement strand
AGTAAATGGCACCGCCATCGCCACCGGCGCTTACCCGGCTCACGACGGCGTGATCGGCAACAAGGAATTCCGGGATGAAATTGACCCGCTAAATTCATTCCATACCGAAGAATTCGACGTGGTTCGCAAAGGCGATAAAATGAGCCATGGGCATTATATTCGAGTCCCCACCATCGCGGAATTGCTTCGTCAACGGGGGATGAAAGCCGTGATCGCCGGAGCCAAACCCGTGGCCCTGCTGCATGACCGGGCGGAACGGCCCGCTGATTCGGACGTCGTTAATTTGTTCGCCGGTCGAACGCTCCCGCCTGGCGCCTTGAAAGCCATCACTGATCTTTACGGCTCATTTCCAAAAACAAACGATTTGAAAGTGACGCGGAATGATTGGACCACCCAGGCTTTAATTAATCCCTTATGGAAAGGTGGCGTGCCGGAGTATTCCCTGTTGTGGCTGAACGAACCGGACGCGTCGCAGCATCAGACTGGTCCCGGCTCCCCCAAGTCGCTCGCCGCCATCAAAAATGCGGATGATAATCTCGACCGAATCCTGCGCGCGCTGGAAGCCAAGGGAGTCCGCAATCAAACCGATGTCATGGTGGTTTCCGATCACGGATTCTCCACCGTGTTAAGCGTCGTCGATCTGGCCGACTCCTTGAAAAATGCCGGTTTCAACGCCACGCGCGAATTCCAAACCACACCGGCCAATGGCGACATTATCGTCGCCGGCAATGGCGGCTCGGTGTTCGTCTATGTCACCGGCCATGACAAAAAAGTTATTAGTCAGGTCGTTAAATTTCTTCAGGGCTGGAACTACACCGGAGTCATTTTCACCCGGCACCCGATGCCCGGAACCTTCGCCCTCGCCCAAGCGCATGTGGACTCGCCCAACGCGCCCGACGTGCTCGTCTCTATGCGTTGGAAAGCGGATCGAAACGATGTCGGCACCCCCGGCATGCTGACCATTGATCTCTCGCCCTACGCGCCCGGACAAGGGATGCACGCCAGCCTCAGCCCCTTTGACATGCATAACACCTTCATCGCGGCCGGGCCGGATTTTCGTGCCGGCGTCGTGGATCATCTCGCCACCGGCAATGTGGATATTGCGCCGACCGCACTTTGGATTCTGGGCATCAAGCAACCCAAATCAATGGATGGCCGCGTGGTCAAGGAAGCCATGACCGTCCCCGAGTCGCGAATCACTTCCTTCGAGCCAAATCATATCGAGGCGACCAACCAGTTGGAAAAAGTGACCTGGCACCAATACCTGAATTTCACCGAAGTAAACGGCGTGTTCTATTACGACGAAGGCAACGGCTATCAAACTCCCAAATAGTGCCGCAAATCCAGGTGGCTCACTTTGGCTGTAGCGGCGGTCTGTGACCGCCGAAAACGACGCTCATAGAGCTCCGCTACAAGACAAATTGGCAAATTGAGCCTCTACCCAATTCCACGCCGATAAATGAACTCGGCAACGCACCTCTTTCTCCCTCGCCCCTTCGGAGGGGAGAGGGCGGAGTAAGGGGTGACTCCCCGATTTAAATTGGTATCAGCAAATTCCCTGCCGCGTAAAAATCGCCAAAGCGTCGTTTGATGATACATCTGGCTGACTTGCCCCCTCTCCCCAAGAGAGAGGGCTGGGGTGAGGGGGAAGGAGACATAGAAACTTGCAACGATGCGCGACCAAAAAAAACTTTCTTCGCAAGCGAACGAAAACAGGTATGGAATACCGCTCGCTAATCAGCCGTCCTATTATTGCGAAGAAAAGCGCCAGAGCGTCGTTTGATGATACTTCTTTCCAGGGCGCAAAATGCTTTGCGGAAAATTCGCATGGTTCACTGAGTCGGGGAAATTCTGCGACTCCAGACAAAACGCCCCGTAATCTTGGTAAGTCTGCCCACCCTTTCCGGTAAGGGGCGACCACACCCGCATCGTGTAAAACTGAATGCCCGGTTGATCCGTCCAGATTTCCAAAACACGCCCGCTCTTCGGTTCGAGCATGCGCGCGGCAAAAGCTAATCCTTTGCCGCCGCTGTTAAGCACATAATTATTATCATAGAAACGCGGCGTGTTGTTAACCGGATTGGCCCGCGCCCCCAGCCTGACTGGTGAAGTGAAATCCAGCGGTGTTCCCTTTACGGAGGCAATCTTTCCGTTGGGAATCAGCGCGCTGTCCGTCGGCGTATAACGGTCCGCATCCAGCGTCAGCACATGGTCAACAATTTTCCCCTGACCAGCGAGGTTCCAATAAGTATGGTTGCTCAGGTTCACCGGCGTCGGCTTGTCGGTGGTCGCATCGTAATCGAGGCGCAATTCATTTTTTTCTGTGAGGGTATAAGTAACGGTGACTTGCAACGTGCCGGGATAACCCTCCTCGCCATCCGGGCTGGTGTAAGTGAGGCGCAGCGAAACATCCGCGTCATGCGTCACCGGCTGGGCCTGCCAGACAACTTTATCAAACCCGCGCACACCGCCATGTATTTGATTGGAACCATTGTTCGCCGTCAGCAAATACGTATGCCCATCCAGCGTGAAACGGCTGTTGGCAATGCGGTTGGCCACCCGCCCCACAATCGCCCCGAAGTAGGGATTGCGTTCGACATAAGATTGCAATTGATCGAAGCCCAGCACCACATCAGCGAGGCGCCCATCACGATCAGGAATATGAAGCTCCGTGATGATGCCGCCGTAATTAATAATTTTACAAACCAAGCCATGAGAATTGGTGAGCGTATAAAGGTCAATCTCCGCGCCATTGGGCAACGTGCCGAAATGAGATTTTTGAATGGTGTTATGAGCGGCGGGTCTTTCCACCGCATCGGCAAAACTGAAAGAAACATTTGCCAGGCAAACTGTGAACAGGAGAAATAATAGCGGTGCGCGACTGAAAAAAATTCTCTTCAAAAAACACTCTTTCAAAGTTTGCTTTTCAGTCAGGTGGTGTGCTGTGCGTATCAAGCTCATTTGCATGGATTGCTCGCAAAAGAGACTAAGCTGCCCCAGACGCGTTCGCGATATAAATCTTCGGAGTCGCTGGTCTTATTGATTTTATCTGTGAAATCTGTGCCATCTGTGGCTAAACCTCATCGTGCTTTGTTAAATAGATTAGCCCCGCCACTTTAAACAACCTTGAAATCCAACCCGTTCCGTCGCACCATGAATTCATGCCCCGTCGTCCAGTGTTTTTTTGTTCATCCGGCCAGCCGCTCCAGGCACTCGTCGGCAGACCATTCGCATTAATTACCCTGCTGACTTGGCTGGTGCTCGGTTTCCTTACTCCGGCTCACGCCGTCATTTTATGGAGCGATCTTGGCGCGACCCTGGCCCACGATACCGGCGAAGGCCAGGACATTCTCGGCGGCGCGGTGAAGGCGGATGATTTGTCCCAAAACACCCTCTATTTTAAATTTCATGTGGACCCCCTGTCGGATGTCGGCGTGGAACCTTATTTTGCCGCGTTTGAATTATTCGAGCATCGCACGGAACGCCTGGCCGTGGGCAACTCCCTCAAAGCCTGGGCTT
>JBBQYF010000260.1:0-3521 GCA_038208955.1 Elusimicrobiota bacterium | reverse complement strand
CGGCGGCAGACCTGGCTCATCCCGCCTTTTCCAATCTTTTCGTTCAAACGGAATTCGTTCCTGCCGTGCGCGGTCTCTTGTGTCACCGACGTCCGCGCGCCGCGGGAGATCCCGCTCCATGGGCCGCCCATGTCATCTCGGTTGACGGCGAAGTTGAAGGCGATATTGAATACGAATCCGACCGCGCTCGCTTTCTGGGACGTGGACGCGGCATTCGAACGCCGATGTGTGTAATCGACGGAAAACCATTGTCGGGAACCACCGGCGCGGTGCTCGACCCGATCGTCTGCTTGCGACGGCGGGTACGGTTGCGCCACGGCGAAACGGTCCGCGTGAATTTCACCACGCTTGTCGCCGAAACACGCGAACAGGCACTGACGTTGGCGGACAAATACGGCGACCTGGCGATGTTTGAGCGCGCCGTCACCCTCGCTTGGACCCAAGCGCACATTCAACGTCATTATTTAGGCCTGACCATCGGAGAAGTCCATTTGTTTCAAGAGATGGCGAGCCGGATTATTTATTCGCATGCCTCGATGCGGCCGTCGGTCGATATTCTCTCGCGCAACAATCGTGGAGCGGCTGGACTTTGGGCTTATGGGATATCGGGCGACTTGCCGATCGTTTTAATTCGCATTGACGCCGAAGATGACCGCGACATCGTTCGGGAAACCTTGCGGGCCCACGAATACTGGCGGCTCAAAAACCTGGCGGTTGATTTGATCATTCTCAATGAAAAAGGCGCCTCCTACGTGACAGAATTGCAAGCCACGTTAGAAGGGTTGGTGAGGGATAGCCAAGAACGTCTTCGTCAGGCGCCGTCGGGCGCACCCGAAGGACGGATCTATGTCTTGCGTTCCGACTTATTAACTGTCGATGACCGCGTGCTGCTTTTGTCGGCGGCCAGGATTATTTTGCTTAGCCGGCAAGGCACGCTCTCCGAACAAATGGAACGCTTGGAGGGCGGGCTGCTCCCGCCGCGTCCGAAACCTCGTCCCAGACTGCCCGTCGGTTCGCCCGATCAAGATTCGGAATTGCCGAACGTCCCCGCGGACCTGCAATTTTTTAACGGACTCGGAGGTTTTTCGGATGACGGAAAAGAGTACATCACGACGCTGGCGCCGGGCCAATGGACGCCGGCGCCCTGGATCAATGTCATCGCGAACGCAAACTTTGGCTTTCAAGTATCGGAATCGGGTGCCGGATATACCTGGTCAGGCAACAGTCGAGAGAATCAGCTGACGCCCTGGTCTAACGACCCGGTCAGCGATCCTTGCGGCGAAGTGTTTTATTTGCGCGACGAAGGCACGGGCCGACTGTGGACGCCGACGTTGTTGCCGATCCGCGAAGAGACCTCGCCCTACACCGCCATACATGGGCAGGGATACAGCCGGTTCACCCATGAGTCGGAGGGAATCGCCACCGAGCTTTTACAATTCGTGCCCTTAGACGAAACCGCGAAGCTGTCGCGACTACGGTTGCAAAACCGCACGCGCGAGCGGCGCCGCATTAGCGTGACCGTTTATGTCGAATGCGTTTTGGGCACATCGCGGGGCGCGGCAGCGCCTTACATTGACAGTGAATACAACGAGCGGTTAGGTGCCATGCTCGTCCGTAATCCATGGAATGCGGAATTCGGAGAGCAGGTTGCATTCGCGGCCCTAGGGAAGTCGCCGGGCGGTTGGACCGCCGACCGCACCGAGTTTTTAGGGCGCAACGGCACGCTCGATCACCCCGCGGCGCTCGAAAAAAATACTCCCTTGTCCGGACGCTTTGGCTCCGGTCTCGACCCCTGCGTGGCGCTTCAAATCGCGGTTGATCTTCCGGCTGGCGCGACGCGTGAGGTCCTGTTCTACTTGGGTCAGGCCGAAAATCGCGACGCCGTTGACCGAACGGTAAAACGCCTGCGTGACTTACGTGTCGACGACGCCTTGCAAAGCGTTAAACGCTATTGGGATTCGATTCTTGAAACCGTTCAGGTCCGCACTCCGGACGGGGCAATGAATCTTATGCTGAACCGTTGGTTGCTGTACCAGACGCTGGCCTGTCGTTTCTTCGCTCGCGCCGCTTTCTATCAAGCGGGTGGTGCTTTTGGATTTCGCGATCAACTCCAGGATGCGATGGCCTTTACTGTCGCTCGACGCGATCTGGCGCGTGAGCAGCTCCTGCGCGCGGCGTCCCGTCAGTTTCGCGAGGGCGACGTTCAGCACTGGTGGCATCCACCGACGGGACGCGGCGTACGGACGCATATTTCCGACGACTTGCTTTGGCTTCCGTATGTCGCCACGCATTATATAGAGGTCACGGGAGATACGGCCATCTTAGACGAGACAATTTCTTTTCTGGAAGGACCGGGAATTGAACCCGGTCGGGAGGACGCGTATTTTCAGCCCAAAGTATCAGACGAAAGCGCTTCGCTATTCGAACATTGCGCAAGGGCCCTCGATGCTCGCCTGGCCGTCGGCGGGCACGGTCTTCCACTCATGGGCACGGGAGATTGGAATGACGGCATGAACCGCGTCGGCGCCGAGGGTCATGGGGAAAGTATTTGGCTCGCTTGGTTTTTACACACAACGCTATGGGAATTTGCGAAGGTGGCGGCGACGCGCGGAGAAACAGCACGCGCGGAGAAATGGCGAATCCACGTCGCCGAACTAAAGAGCGCCCTCGAGCGCAATGGTTGGGACGGGGAATGGTACCGCCGTGCCTATTATGACAATGGCAATCCCTTGGGATCCGCCCAGAACACCGAATGCCGCATCGACTCGATCGCGCAATCGTGGGCGGTTCTTTCCGGCGCGGCCGATCCGGCGCGCGCGGCTCGCGCCATGGCCGCCGTCGACGAGCATTTGCTGCGTTGGAAAGAGGGTATCGCCTTACTATTTACGCCGCCGTTTGATCGATCCGATCCTACGCCCGGCTATATTCAAGGCTATTTACCGGGCGTCCGGGAAAACGGTGGACAATACACTCACGCCGCGACATGGGCGGTGCTCGCTTTTGCCGCCTTGGGAGACGGCGACAAAGCCATGCGTCTTTTCTCGATGATCAATCCCATCAATCACGGCAGCAGCCGCATGGGCATCCACCGTTATCAAGTAGAACCGTACGTAGTGGCCGGCGACGTCTATGCAGAGGCACCGCATGTGGGGCGCGGCGGCTGGACGTGGTACACGGGCGCGGCCGGATGGCTTTACCGCGGCGGCCTGGAATCGATATTAGGGTTCCGTCTGAGGGGAACAACACTTTTTATGGATCCCTGTATTCCAAAAGAGTGGAAAGGCTTCGAAATTTCATTTCGCTATCATGCTTCTCGCTATGACGTGACGGTTCAAAACCCGTCGGGTGTTTGCCGAGGCATAAAATCGGCAGAACTCAATGGCGCCCCGATCCGCGGGGGCACCGCGATCAGGCTCGACGACGACGGACAAGTTCATCAAATTCGAATCGTTCTCGGCCACCCGGGCGATTGACGCCCCGGATGCGCTAGGCAGGCTTTTTAAGGAGCGTTAGCGGGGAAC
>JBBQYF010000259.1:0-3559 GCA_038208955.1 Elusimicrobiota bacterium | reverse complement strand
CCGCTGCCAAAGCGGCAGCAAACGGGGTCGCGTAAGCTAATACAGCTGATAGCGTGCCAAACCGTTGAGAAAAAGCGTCAGGAAGAGAATTTCAAAAACCTGATCGCGGCACGGGCATGAACTGTGCCGGACATTGTTGGTCGCGAGTACAGTCCACCGAAATGGTTTGGCTCCAGGAATTAGTCAGATAGGCCGGGTTCTCAATCGTGAATTTCCAATTCCCCGGCGCGCCTCGGAGAATGACATAACCGAAGGAATTGACGGTCGCGTTGAGGCTCTGCCCAGCTGCGTCTTGAGCCGTAACGATCGAACCAGGCAGCACAGATCCGGCGGCACTCAAGGCGCGCACATAGAGCGTAAGTACGACGGTCGCCGCTGATGAACTCGGGGCACCCGTGAAAATAACAGGGGGTGTGACCGAATTCGGATCAACCGAACCGCCCGTATACGGGTTTGGCTGCGTAGCAAGGGTCGCGGCGTTCACCTGTTCCATATAACCAATATTGCGAGCGTTGATGTCATACTGGGTGAGGATCGTTTGGATGCCGGACACCCTGATGTTCGCCGTCCCGGCGACGCCTGGCGGGAAAACAAAGACTGGTAACAGAGCTGGATCAACGCCAATTTCGTAAAGATCTTGCGGATCGATGATCTCTCGCGCCAAAGGCACGCCTGTTCCGAGCCGGTTATCGGCGGGTTGGTACATGAAAACCCGACTGCCGGCGTCCGGTTGTTTCACGAGCGCGAGCCCATAAGGATTGTCCCCGATTGTGCTCAGGAGATCCCGGCTCTCAAACTCCTCGACCCAAGGACGATAGGGCGTACTTTTCGTCTTGGTCGTATTTGATCGGCCCCAGAAGAGATTCGTCAGCCTGCGTTTGAAGGTGGAAAGCATAACAGCCCCTTATTGTTTCGAGTCTCGCCGGATAAGATAAGCCACGGCTTCGTGGGACCGTCCCAATTTGCCGCGATCGTTCCGGAAGCTCTATGAAGAGTTTAAGCTCGTTTGCACTGCAAGATCAAGAGTCTGCATGCGTTATGGCTCCGGATGCGTCCCGATGATCCAAATGCATCCGGTTGCATCCGACTTCACGTGAGTTTGAAGGCATGGACACTCCACCATTGACAATTGCTGAGAAAAGAAAGCGTTCTGGAGAACGTGTCCGAAGGCTTCGCCGCACATTGAAACTGAATCAAACGCAACTCGCGAGTGAGGCCACGACTGGAAGAAAGCAAGTCTATCTGATCGAAGCCGGGCAAAAAGTCGACGTCGATGTCTACGCGCGTGTCGCCAAGGTGTTGTGCGTCTTCGTCGATGAAATTATTCCCGAAGAGTATGCAGCGTGGCAGTTCAAAACGCTCGATGCCCTTGGTGGGCATCAGCGGCAACAACAATCGATGAAGGAGAACCCGGCACACGGGATGCTTGACCAAATTCGAATTTCATCACTCGACGGCGATCGAGCGGCACAGGAACTCGCTGCCGACCAGGTGCCAACGGCGTGGCTCAAGCTTCTAAGACGATTCGATTTCTCGTTTTCCGCAACAAATTTCATTCCGCACAGTGAGATTTTTAAGAACAAACATGCGGACCTGGCGCGCGACATCCAAGCAATTCAGAAGCGTCTTGGCCGTACCATTAGAAAAATCCTGATTGCGAAGTCTCGGAAGGAACTTAAGCAATATGAGGAGGAGATGAAACGACAGATCGTCGAAGCAAGGCTGCCGGAAGTAAGGTGCGTGATCCATAAAAAGATCATAGAGAACAGCGCTCTAAACTCTATGCTTACCAAGCTCGAAACAATCGATTTCGGTCTTTTTGATGGAAACATCGTGCTGCTTTGGATATTGAATCCGGCCACACGTCACGTCGAGCGCGGTAGGATTCTCGTCGGCAAGGAGCATTTTACTGCGTACGAGAATTTCTTTAACGCCCTTTTCATTGAGTCCGATGAGTACGACCCACGAATCGGTATCATCTAATGTAGGCGGCCGGTGCCGCTCGTACGCGATTTAATTGGAGGGAAAAAGGTGCTAATACGAAATGCTCAGGAACGAGACTTCACAAGTTGCGTCGAAGTCGCCAAACGTAGCTGGCCAATATTTGAGCGTGAAGCCGTTTATCATCTTTTTTGCAAATTCTTCAACGACACTTGTTTTGTTTGCGAACACGATGAAACTTTGGACGGTTTTTTGCTAGGCTTTATTTCGCAAACGAACCGCGCCGAGGCATATATTCATTGGATCGTCGTTGATCCATCGGCTCAAAGGCGGGGGGTCGCGACTAGGTTATACGAAAGGTTTTTTGAAGCGGCGAGGCGGTTCGGTGCCCAGCGGGTGCGATTGACCGTAGACCCCGCTAACGCCGCATCGTTGGCTCTTCAAAAACGCAATCGCTTTCAGCCCGATCTTTGTGGAGAGACCATTTTAGTCGGCGATGTGCTTGCTGTTAGAGATTACAACGGAAAGGGGCTTCACATGGTCCCGTTTCTTCGATCGCTAACGTAGATCACCGAACCGCTTAGCAGCCTATTGATTTAGTGGTTATTTCGCGGTTGATCCTGGCAAGTGCGCGAAGGTACCCTGGAATTGATTCCAATGATTGTTACCACAGGCAACGAAATCACTGGCTCCGCCATCGTCAAATACTTGGGCATCGTTCGTGGCATCGTCGTTCGCTCGCCTTCCATCTCCCAAGGCTTTTTCGGCGGCTTGCAACGCATGGTCGGCGGCAACATCGAAGCCTATGCTGAAGTGTGCGAAACGGCTCGCGATGAAGCGTTCAAGCGCATGGTGCATCACGCAATGGAACGTCACGCCGATGCGATTATCGGAATGCACTATGACGCGACGGAGTTTTCGACGGGCGTCACCGAAGTGCTGGCCTATGGCACCGCCGTTGTCTTGGAGCGTGGCGATGAAAAACGTGAGACTGCGGCGGCGAAGCCACACGCGGGAAGTCACGGGGAAGGTGTTCGGGAATGATGCGGCAGCTACGCGGGACATAGCCCCATGAGGTAGCCTCATGAAATCGGTCGCGCCCTATTTCGGTTGCTTCATTCCATTGGTATGCGGTGCTGCTGAGGGAATTCTTGGTTATCAGTTTCTACCAAACGCAGCGGGAGCCGCCTTCGGAGTTTTCCTTGCGTTTCTTCCAGGGAGTTGCTTTGCCATATGGATGAGTAAACGGATGGGTGTGGGCGACGACGATGACGACTCATTCACACGGCAATCCGAATCCACAACCAAATGACCATATCATCGATGGAAGCCGGCGTTCGCCCCAATTATCATAACGTATCGTGCGAAAGGAAAACAAACATGGCAAGAACCAAGGGCGTTAATAAATCGCAGGTCGTGCGTGAGTATCTTGAGGCAAATCCGGACGCAAAGGCGAAAGAAGTCGTCAAGGGCTTGGCTAAAAACAAAATCAAAGTCACCCAAAGCCTGGTTTACTCGGTCATTGGCGGCACTAAAGAAAAGAAACGGCGAAAAGCTCGCGTCGTGAAGGAGGCAAGGGCTGCGACAAATGTGGCGACGAGCAATGGTGCGGTCAGCC
>JBBQYF010000258.1:0-3567 GCA_038208955.1 Elusimicrobiota bacterium | reverse complement strand
GGAATGTTTCAGCGAAACCATTTTGCGACGCCCTTGGATGATTTTCGGGGCGGCCCTGGCATTGGCAAAAGGCAAAAGTTTTTTGAAGGCGTCTCTGGCCCTACGCTCGACACGCGATTTTTCCCGACTTCCTGTTTCTCAACCCGTCTTGGATTTTGTTGAAGGGCAACAACGTTTGGGTCGCGCGATCATTGTGGCGACGGGTTCTAGCGAAATGTTTGCCGGCCTCATCCGTCAGCGCTGGCCGTTCGTCAGCGATATTCTCAGCTCGTCTGAGACGCTGAACCTGACCGGAACGGCCAAAGCTCAGGCGCTCGAGGGTCACTTCGGTCGAGGCGGATTTGATTACATCGGCAATGGATGCGTTGACTTAAAAGTCTGGGAACGCTGCCGCACGGCCTATGTCGCCAACGCCAACGGGTGGACCGTTTCCCGGCTTCGGCGGCAACATCCAGGGATGATTATCATTACCAAACAACCCATGAATAACAAAATACGTGCTTGGGCGCGAATGATGAGGATCCATCAATGGGTAAAAAATCTTCTCGTTCCGCTACCCTTTTTTGCCGCTCACCAACTTCTGACGGCGCGTGCGCTTAACCAATTGTTTTTGGGTGTCGCGGCATTTTCATTGGTCGGTTCGGCCGGCTACATCCTAAACGATCTCTTGGATTTGTCTCACGATCGTCGCCATCCGACAAAGAGGACTCGTCCACTGGCGGCCGGCGATGTGACGATATTGTGGGCCATGGCGACCTCCGGACTCTGCATTCTTTTAGCCACGACGATATTAATTCATTTGCCGATGATGTTCGGATGGGCGGTTGGCGGATATGTGGCCCTATCGGCACTCTACAGTTTGTGGCTCAAGCGGGTGCCGATTATCGACGTGGTTGTTCTGACAATGTTTTATATTTTGCGCGTCATGGCTGGCGGATTTCTCACGAGTACACCCTTGTCGGATTGGTTTCTCGTCTTCAGCAGCTTTTTTTTCCTTTCGCTTGCTTTCGTCAAACGCTGCGCGGAGCTTCGCCACCGCGGTGATAGCGCCGATCCTTCCGACATGTTGCCAGGACGCAGCTACAATCGGTCCGATTACCACCAGCTATCCCAATTTGGGACGGCGGCGGCCTTTATGTCGATCTTGGTTTATTGCCTCTATATCAACAGTCCCGTCGTCCTGCGGCTCTATTCAAGACCGCAGTGGCTGTGGCTCGGATTCCCATTGCTTCTCATCATGATGCTGCGCATTTGGTTTCTCACGGGACGGGGACGCGTGGCGGAGGATCCCGTGGTGTTCATCGCCACCGATAAAGCGAGCTATGGAATCGGATTATTAATGGCATTAACGATTTATCTTGCCCGCTAATTCGATGCGGCGCGTAATGATCGTGGGGGGGACCGACGGGATCGGACTTGCGCTCGTGCGGTATTACAGTGGCAAAGGATTTCGCGTTGCCGTGCTCGGACGCTCGCTGGACAAGCTCAAAGACATCGCGCTCGACGATGTAGAACCCCTGATGGCTATTCACTGTGATTTAACTGTCGCAGACCAAATTGGTCCCGCATTCCAACTAGCCTTGGAGCGTCTCGGGCACGCCGACATCATTATTTACTGTGCCGGCGTAATGGTTGAACAGGCTGAAACGGACTTAAATCCGGAAGCCGATGCAAAAATGTTTACCGTTAATACGCTCGCGGGAATACGCGTTTTGGCCTTAGGCGCAAACTATTTGATGCAGACCGGTCAGGGTCAATTAGCGGCCATATCGTCGGTGGCCGGGGACCGTGGCCGAAAAGCCAATCCGGGCTACGGCGCATCGAAGGCGGCCCTCGACACGTATTTAGAAGGCCTGCGCAACCGTTTATATCCTTTGGGGGTAGCCGTATCGACGATCAAGCCGGGGTTTGTGAACACCCGAATGACGCAAGGGAAAAAAGGGCTTTTCTGGCTAATTGAACCCAGCGAAGCGGCCCGCCTGATTGCCCTCGGCCTTGAAAGGCGCTGCGATATTGTTTATTGCCCGCCACGCTGGGCGTGGGTCATGCGGATTATTCGCTGGACCCCCTCATTTCTCTTTAAACGGTTCGGTCCGGCTTGACGATGGTTACATCGCGCACAGAATGTCTTTACGGTTGGGGGATGTACAACCGAGGAGTCTCGTCTGTTTTTCGACCCGGCAATCGGGAGGAGCTTGTTCTTGCCTTGGCAGAAATACGCCGTCTGAAACTGAGTCTGCAGGCGCGAGGGGCGGGTTGTTCCTATGGCGACGCGGCCTTGAATCAAGGCGGAGCGATTGTCGACCTCACCGCATTTAAAACTATCTTATCCTTCGATGAAACGCAGGGTGTTGTGCACGCCGAATGTGGCGTAACGATTGAGGCACTCTGGCGATATATTTTTCCAAAAGGGTATTGGCCATTCGTTGTTCCCGGTACCATGCAAGCGACGATCGGGGGATGCGCCGCGATGAACGTGCATGGGAAAAACCAATGGGTTTGCGGCTCTTTTGGAGAATACGTAACGGAGATTGGTGTGATCAACCCGGATGGAAATTATCAACGGATTTCCCGCGCGACGACTCCAGAGGCGTTCAGGCAAATTATAGGCGGGGCCGGACTTTCCGGTATCATCATTGACCTGAAAATGCGCGTCAAGAAAATTGCCACGGGATTTCTTCAGGTAACGGCTTTATCGGTTCACGATCTTGAGGAGATGCTTGAGCTGATGGATGGTAAAGAGCGATTTGATTACCAGGTAGGCTGGTTGGACTGTTATGCCGGCGCGCCATCTTTGGGACGTGGCGTGATCCACCGGGCCGTCGACGATTCATCGTCAAGCGGCCTAGCCGGACAACGTTTTCGGCTGGAGGACCAGGACCTGCCGGCAAATCTCTTTGGGACGATACCTCGCGCTTGGGTTCACTGGTTTCTCAAACCCCTGGCACATGACCCCTCAATGCGCTGGATCAATCGCGTGAAATTCTGGCTGAGCAAAGCGCAGTCGGGACGCCAATACCGGCAATCTCTGGCCGCCTTTAATTTTTTGCTCGATTATATTCCTCAATGGAAAAAAATGTATAAGCCGGGGGGGATGATTCAGTATCAGTTCTTTATCCCCAAGGCGCATGCAAGGCGGGTTTTCCAGGAGGCGCTTCAGCTGCAACGTCAAATGGGTGTTTATTCCTTTTTGGGCGTCGTAAAACGACATCGTGCCGACGATTTCATCGATAGTTATTCTGTCGACGGATATTCGCTTGCGCTTGATTTTCCCATTACGCGGCGCAACGCCGAACCACTGGCCCGGCTCGTTCGAGCGTTCGACCTGTTGACCGAACGGTATGAAGGGAAAATATACTTGGCCAAAGATTCCTTCGGACGAATGGCGCGGCGGCGCGACCAATATTCCACAGGCCTAACGGCTATTTGATCGCGACATTGTGCGAAAGCTATACTAGCGGCTTCTGACGTCTGCAAAATTTAAGAAAGCCGCTCGAAAATCAATATCTATGACAACCGTTTGTGTTTATGGCCTGTGGCACCTGGGAAGTGTGACCGCCGCCCATT
>JBBQYF010000257.1:0-3612 GCA_038208955.1 Elusimicrobiota bacterium | reverse complement strand
AAGGCGGTGACGGATTTTGACTTTAATTATGTGCCGGGAGAACTGGCGGCGCGCGGGGGCGAGAAGGCGTCGTCGGAAGAATTGGCGGCGATGGACGCGATGAACAATGATGTTCCCGGAGTGCTGAATGGCATTGACGTTTTGGAGCGGGAAAATTTCAAGCCGTTGAAGGGTTTGCGCATCGGACTTATCACCAATCATACGGGGACGGATCGCCATCGGTATTCCACGATCCACCTGTTGAAAAATGCGCCGGGAGTGCAACTGAAGGTTTTGTTCAGCCCGGAGCACGGTTTGTATGGCTTGATGGATGAAGCGGTGGGCGACAGTGTGGATGAAGTGACGGGACTGCCGGTGTACAGCCTTTATGGCAAGCATACCGCGCCCACGCTCGAGCAGATGAAAGGCTTGGATGCGCTGGTGTTCGACGTGCAGGATGTGGGCTGCCGCTTTTACACATATATTTCGACGATGGGTCTGGCGATGGAAGCGGCGGGGAAGGCGGGGATTAAATATTTCGTGCTGGATCGCGCCAATCCGATCAACGGCGTCACCATTGACGGGCCGGTGCTCACGGGCAAAACCAGTTTTGTCGCGTATCATCAGATTCCGGTGCGTTATGGGATGACGATGGGCGAGTTGGCGCAAATGTACAAGGACGAACGGCATTTCAACACCGACCTGACCGTCATCAAGGTGGAAGGGTGGAAACGGGAATCGTATTACGATGAAACCGGTTTGCCGTGGAAAAACTTTTCACCGAACATGCGGAGTGAAACCGAGGCTATACTTTATCCCGGCGTGGGATTGTTGGAGCGAACCGCCCTGTCCATGGGACGCGGGACAGGAACGCCGTGGGACATGATCGGCGCGCCGTATATTCATGACATCAAGCTGGCGTGGGAACTGAACCACGCGGGCCTGCCGGGAGTGCGCTTTATGCCCGTGCGTTTCACGCCGGCGGACAGCGTTTACAAAGGGCAATCGTGCGCGGGCGTGAACATCGTGCTGACCGATCGCGAGCATTGCGACGTGGTGGACATCGGCCTGACGATTGCCAAGGTGTTAAACCGGCTTTATCCCGACCAGTTCAAGGTGGAGAAGATGGATGTCTTGATGGGCAACAAGGCGACTTTGAAAGCGATCCAGGCGGACAAGCCGTTGGCGGAGATCCGGAAATTGTGGGCGGACGACCTGGATAAATTCAAGGAGCGGCGGGCGAAGTATTTGTTGTATTGAGCGAAATAGTCTGGTTCGACCGCCACGGGTATTCTTTTTTATCAATCGTCAATACCCGTGGCAGCAATTGAATTTCGTGGCCGAATAGTTTGAAGACAATCGTGCCGGGCTGGAAGGTGGTGTCCTCAAAAACACATTCGCCAAAAGGCACCGCGAACGGCACCGGCTGGGGTTGGGCAAAGCTCAGGGTTGCGCCAGCGGGGGATGCGGACGATTGCGGGAAATTTATTTTGAGATTGGCGATGCCCAGCTTGGGCTCGTTGATGATTAATGTGGGAACCGCCGCCTCATTGGTGAAGGCCACGCGCCAGGGGCCGTTCCTGGTGCGCCGGTACTCGATGCCGCTGTAAAACGTGACATAGACAATGAGCGCAATGATAAAGGCGAAGATAAAATGTTTCAGCGGCGCGGACGGTTTCATATTCAGCCGCCAGCCTTGGCGACCGGGCGGATGAAGTCAAGGAGAGGATGCGCGCTGTTTAAAATGACGGCGAAGAGAATGAATATAATTCCAAAAGATAACTGGCACATTTTAAAAAAATCCCTCACTCCTCCGAGGGGCGAGGGGACAGAAACGTGCCTTGCCGGGTCACGCTACGGGCATGCGCCGGTTATCATTGCGAATTTGTATGACTCGCCAAGCCGGTCGAAGTGCGCTAAAATTAGTTTTTACGGGTAGTGCGATGGCTCAAAAAAATTCGCCCTTGGTAAGTTATAATTGTAACTGAATTACTAACTCTTTTTGGCTTGTTTTTTCCGGAGCGCGACACTTTCAAGCAAAAGAATTTCAAGAAATTTGGATTGGGTCAGGTTTTCACCTGACTGGGCCATTGCCCGCCGGTTCAAAGCACGCAACTCCTTGATGAAGCGGCTTTTAAGCTTTGAATCCACCCGCCCGCCAATGAACACTTTTTTTGATTTCATGCGCTAAAATATGTTTTTGACAGGTGTGCGACACCTTGTCCAGACGAAATTTTTCTTTTAAACAAGGTGAATGTGTGTTAAATGGTAGTCAGTAAGAGTTACCTGTATGCCAAACCAACGGTCGAAGAATAAGGCTCATTTGGGCGGTTTCGTAGAAAAGAAGCTGCTCGAAGAAATAGTCCGTCTAGCCAAAAAAGACGGCATGGAATTCAATAAATTTGGATTCGTGCAAAAACTCATTTTGGAAGCGATAGAGCGTCGGAAGAAGAAAAAGCCAGCGTTGCGCCCTAAAAAAGCGGCCCCCGCTACGAAGCGCAAGCCTGCGAAGGCGGGCTGAGTTTTGGAATGGTGGAGCCGACAGGGATCGAACCTGCGACCTTCTCATTGCGAACGAGACGCTCTACCAACTGAGCTACGACCCCATCCAATTCACGACCAGCACTTTACAACTTACCGGGTGAGTGGCCAGCCGTCCATGTCGAACTGAGGCCAACGTCCCACCGGAAGCGACATTGCGGCGGTCACTATGGCAATTTTTAGCGGGGGCGCAAGCTCATTTAGTTAATTTTGCCGATGATTTTTTTGCTGTTCGCGCGTTTATTGCATTGATTTTATTCCGGGAGAAGCAGAAGTTGACGGAGAGGGAAGCGCAATGAATCCGGAACAACATATTGAAAATCAGGAAAAACCGGCCACGGAACGGCCGGTAACGTCGGTGCCGTCGGCTCCAATCACGGCCCAGGCTCCAAACGATAATCGGCGACGGCAAGGCTCACGACGGCCGCGCTTTCGGCGTGGGGATAATCGCGGCGACCGGGGAGTCCGTGGCGGGGACCGCGGCGACCAGGGGCCGCGAGGAGACGAAGGCAGACCGAGGGAAGAGGGGCAGCGAGCGGATGAGGGCAGGCCGCGGGACGAGAGGTATCGCAGCAGCAAACCCGCCGGCACCATCAGCAGCGCCCTCGAACAAGTGGAGCATATCCGAATTGAATTGAAGAAGATTTTGGAAGACATGGATGAGGTTTTGCAAACGCTCGAACAAGTGGAGCGTGAAAAAACCGCATCCGAGGAAGAGATCGATTTGCTTCGCGAGTCACTCAGACTGCTTCATCGGGATCAGGGTCAGGCGAGAAACCCGCGCCATAATCCGCCGCCCCCATCCAGGTCATCTGTCCCGCCGCCCTCGGATCATCACGCCGCTCCCGAGCCTGAAAGGTTTCATGACGACGGCGACGACGATTAGAGCGTGATTTCATTTTCGGATCCTGACGCACGGCACAGTCCGCGCCCCCTTTTTACGCGGACATTTTTTTCATAGTTGAACCTGGCGGTATTGTCGCCGCCAGACGCCAAGCTTTAAAAAGCAAAGCCCCCGCTTGACGTGGCTTTCAGCCGGGGCGATTTTTCTATAGAACGGTTAGAAAAATAAACATATTTCAAAGCAAGGAG
>JBBQYF010000256.1:0-3612 GCA_038208955.1 Elusimicrobiota bacterium | reverse complement strand
CCGAAATCACTTGACCTTCGTTTGCTTAGTTTCGCGGGCCAGCCGTAAAGCTTTCAACCGTTCCCGATTATCATGGAACGCCTTTTGATCGCGTTCATGCTCAGTCATTGCCTTAGCGGCATCCACTTCTTTGAAAGCTTTACGAGCCTCGCGTTCAGCCGGTGTAATTACCTTCCGTTCAAAATTGTTGCTCATTCCTATCCCTAATCCTATTCTCTAAAGCTTCGAAGATATCGCAAACCTTCGATGGCAAGTGCGTGTTCGTCGCCGTCATGCTTTCCGGCCAGATGGGCGGCCACTTTTTGCCGTGCCGCCCGTTCCTCGTCCGCGTTCAGGTTCACAATCATGGTGTACGTTTCCATAACTCGGTCGATAGCAGCCTGCATGGAAATTCCCACTTGAACCTCACCATAACTCAGTAATGGAACTTTTGTTTCATTGCCCGGTTGGTCGCACCGAATTCAGGTGTCTGCACTGCGACCTTGTTGACCTCAGCAAGACCGACGCTGTGAAATGGGCGAAAAGTCCGCTAGCTGCGTCTGTGTTTGATTGATCGCCCGACGAAACGCATTACGGCGGTGGTGCCGCGCAGGCCGGCGCCCCTGAAGAAAGACACCGCCGCGCCAAAGAACGCCGACACTAAGTCTCCCACTGATCAGAAAGCAGGGACTGGCGACACCAAATCTTCAAGCGATACAAAGGCTGGTGATACGTGATACCAAACCACCAACTGCCGATTCCAAAGGCGCGGCACCACCTCTCGAAGAACAGAGCCAGATTGCGACTGCCATCAAGTCGGAGAGGGTCGAAGAGGTTACGAACGTTAACTTCAATATTTCGGTGGGAGCGGTCGTCCCGAGCACCGTTCGCTACTATCCGCTTCCGACACGGATTATCGAAATTTACCCGGAATGGCGCGGATATGATTTCATCTTGGTGCGCGGGCGATACATCATCCTTCGCCCGAGCACACATTAAATCGTTACATAATCGAAGGCTGACAACCAGAGAAGATCGTTAGAGGAGAGGGCAGGAAAATCTGCCCTTTTTTTTGAAAGGGCTTTTGTTTTGTCGAAAACTTGGGAACGATTAGTTCTCGGTTTGGTTGGCTCAGAAAGGAGTATCGATTTATGAATAAGCTTGCTTTAGTTATGGTTGCAGCTGTTACCCTCTTGGGAGCCGGAGCGGCGTCCGCTCAAGGCGTTGAATTCGGAGTTGGCCCCGGTGGTGCTGGTGTTCGTGTTGATGATGGTTACCGTGGTGATGATGGTGACCGTGGTGACCGTGATTGGCACCGGGATCGTGAGTTTCGACGTAGTAGGGATCAGGTCATTGTCGTTCAACCAGACAGGGATCGTCACCGCAACTGGGATCGCCGACGCAATCAGTATTACGAAGAGCGTGACTGACTAAAGAAGACGGCCCGCTTGGCGGGCCGTTTTTTTTGTCGCCATCGATTGGCGGCACGGCGCAAAAATTGATTTAAACTAGGCCCACTGAGGGTCGAAACAGGGCCGTTACCGGGATGTGGATGCTGCAGATACGGCGGCCTGAGCGGCTGGGTTGGGGTTCTCTAGGGCGTTTGGGGTGGCTTGTAATTCGTATTTCCCTGCGTCGCCTTGGAGTACTCGTGCTCAGCAATCCACTTAACCGCGTCATGCTCGGTAATGAAACCTTGACTACTTCCATCTCGCCATCGGGCCATAAAATATCAACCCCCAGCCAGACCCGGGGTTTTTCTGCGCCACGAAAGTTGGTCGCTGCTCGGACATCCATCAAACATGCGCCTTTGGCCTCAAGATTCAAGCCAGCTATCCTGCCATATCAAACTGACCGTACCGCGCCGCGTGCCGCCCGTTTGCCAGCTCGGAAGTCGGCCAGAACTGAGGCGGCCTTACCGTTGCTGCTCTGGGTGAAGCTCCGCCTTCTGGGTGGGCCTTCGCCCGCCGGATCAGAACCTCGATCCCTCGGAGCATAGCCTGATCGGCAATCTTCGACGCGATGCTACGGTAATGTTCGATCTTGCCATCGATCTCCAGGCACTTTTCACACATTGCGGTGTTTTCCATACCGAGCCGACGCATCGGTAACTAGAGCTAATTGTCCCCCATGCGGACGAGCGTGGCCTCAAACGTCAAGCCGGGCGCTTGCTTGGCGGTCCCCTTGCACGAGGCGGTCACCCCGCCGTCGGACCGGCCAGTCAGGGTTATATCGAGAACGTCTACCCCGAACACGCTGGGCGGCCCGGGCGAGTGCCGAGCGGTGAAAACAGTGGCTTCAAATTGCTCGCCGTCTGTTCGCCAATGGCCGGTGTAGGAAAGGACGGTATCACCACCGCTTAGCCTACCGTTTGGTATGAGCACGACCACGCCGGTGCCCTCCGCCAGCGGGGTTCGGAACCACACGGAATATTTGCCGTCTTTGAGCACCGCGAACGATCCAACGAACAGGCCGCCAACTGAGGCGGCTTACTTCTTTCCTTCGCCCAGCAACTTACCCGTTTTCCGGTTGATTAAATGCATCCGGGTACAGGCGGGGCATGGGATTCCTTCGTATTCGTTTTCCCGCGCGTCATCATCATTCAGCCAGTGCTGAACTCTTATTGCCGTCGTTGGGCAAGTGAAAACGACATGGACCATGTGTCCCCGATATGACAGCCACGCCGGAAAATCATGATCTGGATCAATGTTCCCCGAAAAAAGCTGACTGCTTACTGCTTGGCGATTTGGGCACGGCGCAAAATTTGATTTCAAACTAGGTCCACTGGGGGTCGAAACGGGCCAGTACCGCGTGCCGCCAACTAAGGCGGCAAGGCAACCAACAACAAGGCGGTCGAGGAATAGATAACGGGGACAAACGGGTTCGGGTCGTCCATCTCGCGTTCCACACGCTCGTTTTTGTTTTCATGGGTCATGACGCCACACACTCCCCATTATACGACGGGGAGGCGCCAGAATTGTTCAATTAGGCCACTATTCATTCCAGTCAGGCCATTAGGGGCCGAACAGGCCCGTAAGGGATAGTCAGGCGGCAGGATTTACGCGACCGACAATTTGCTCGAAAGATTCGACCAATTTCGCGGCTGCTTGGTTGGCGCATCGGGCCGGTACAAGCAGCGCATCATGGATGGGTAACGCAGGGTCGCCAACGGCGTTTAGACCTCTCAGGGCGCTCAAGATCAGTTCGCTATCGATCGCGCTGATCGCAAATTTAAAGCGAAAAAGAAGAAGTCGAAGCGCTGAATCGGCTTACGCCAAATTTGTAGACCCAATTCATGCCGAATGCATCCTGTGGGCAGCGGGGAGGGAAGGACAATCACCTAATTGACGATATGATTTTGAACGACCCGCCGAAGCGGGCCGTTCTTTTTATTCAGCGAGTTCCGCCGCCATACAACTGGCGCTCTTTGCGGACTCCCTCTGCATCGTAGGGTTTGCTGGTGGGATCGAACGTTTTCCATCCAGACTTTTTCCATGCCGCGCTTCGATCCCGCAGGTTGACTGCGGACTGGTCAAGGATCGCATCGAGCCGAGCCCGGTCAGCGTCCGGCACCCGGGCTGTGACAAGCGTTCCACCACGCCGAACGCCTTCGGCATAAAGCGGGGCTTCCTC
>JBBQYF010000255.1:0-3653 GCA_038208955.1 Elusimicrobiota bacterium | reverse complement strand
GAGAAAGGACGCGAGCTTTTGGATACCGCTCAAGGACGCGGACAAGAAATTTGGGAATCCACGGTTGCGTGGATTGAAGAAAACCCAGGCACCGCCGTCGCTTACGGCGTAGCAGCATGCGCTGCTCTCTATCTTCTAGGTCGGTTTTCTAGCAGTTCAGAGTCCGCTAGTCCGCGCCGCGTCGAAGCCCGTAACCCGTAGCTTTACGCTTCAAACGCTAGGCGAACAGAGGTACCCTTCTCTGTTCGCCTTTTTTTTAGTAACCGTCCGTAACTTTTTTTCGGCTTGTTCGCCCCTTAAAAGATAACCCACAACTTTATGACGTCTCTCTCGAAGAAATTCTTGGGCACATTCAACGCGCTTTGTTCGTCGCCCTCCTCATAAGCCCCGGCATTCGAAGGAAATCCTCCGCCCCCGCGTCGTCTTAGCACTTTTATATCCGACAGGGTGGCGTTACAATAGCCGCCATTGTCCTTAAGCTCGAGGCGGCGATATTGACCTATAATGTAAGTGCTAATTGGTAGCTATCAAAGGAGAAATTAGAACCATGGCTTTATTGAATTTATTTACCCCAATTAAGGTTGGCCAGTACCGTTTGGCTAATCGTATCGTATTGGCTCCGATGACGAGAAGCCGGGCCGCCTCGGGAAACGTTCCGACTCCGCTGATGGCGACGTATTACGCCCAGAGGGCCGGCGCAGGACTGATGATTACCGAAGCCACCCAGATAGCACCTGAGGGAATCGGCTACGTGGACACGCCGGGTATTCACAGCCCGGATCAAATCAATGGCTGGAAGCTGGTGACGAACGCCGTGCATCAGGCCGGTGGTCGCATTTTTCTACAGCTATGGCATGTTGGTAGGATTTCGCATTCGCTTTTTCAGCCCGACGGCAAAGCCCCGATCGCACCTTCGGCCATCGCACCGAAAGGAAATGTTTTTACTCCCCAAGGAATGAAACCGTTTGAAACTCCCCGCGCCCTTGAGCTTTCCGAAATTCCCAATCTCGTCACGCAATTTCGGCAAGGTGCGGTCCACGCCCTCGCAGCGGGCTTTGACGGCGTTGAAATTCATGCCGCCAATGGATACTTGATCGATCAGTTTTTACGAGACGGTTCAAACAATCGCACCGATGGTTACGGCGGTTCCGTCGAAAATCGCGCGCGCTTTCTAATTGAAGTGGCAGAAGCGGTGATCGACGTGTGGGGAGAAGACCGGGTCGGCGTGCGCCTGGCGCCCGGTGGAGCATTCAATGACATGAGCGACTCCGATTCTAGCGAAACCTTTAGCTATGCTGTTTCCGCCCTGGATGATTTGGCCATCGCCTATCTTCACGTCAAAGAAACTACGCAAGACGATATTCGCCACGGCTCTGTTGTCGTACCCACGGCGCTTCTCCGCGAGCGGTTCCAAGGCGCCTTGATGGTCAATGGCGGCTACACGCGCGAACGCGCCGATCAGATGATTGAAAATGGCGGGGCGGACTTGGTCGCTTTTGGCGTGCCATTTCTAGCCAACCCGGATTTACCGCAACGACTCGCACAAGGCGCGCCGCTCAATCCCCCGGATCCGACGACATTTTATGGCGGCGGTGAAAAAGGTTATACGGATTATCCGGTGCTGGCCACCGTTTCGTAACCGCTGCCGACGCCCAGCTGTCGTAGGAAGTAAATAGTATTTTCTCAGAAGGAGAATTTATGGATGGTCCGTCAAGCGCAGGCTCGGCAGATGCCCCTTCGGGATTGAGTGGCTTGCCGGAAAAAGTGAATGCCGACGATCCCGCCAAAAAGGCCGCTTCCGCTTTACCGCGCAAGAAGTCCGGCGAGAAACCCTCAGCAGAGGGCGACTATTCGTTGAACAGAACCGCGCCTCAAGTTCCGCCGCCATCGACTCCCAAAGACGTTACGAATTCCCCTCCCAATCGTTCCTAAGCGTCGCCGATCGCCGGTCTACGGCTGCAACGATTTGGCCAGCAAGGCGTAGGATTTTTTTCGCGCTTCATGATCGGGGATCATCGTTAAGACCATCAGTTCATCGAGTTCCGTCGCCTCCGCAAATACCTTCAATTCATGGCGTACATTTTCCGGCGAACCAACGATTTTTAGAAAGGACATCGTTTTAAAAAGTGCGCGCTCCGTCGCCGTCAGTGGGGCGGCTTGAGCCGCTTTCAGCGTCGGTAATGGATGGCTGCGTCCTGTCGTTCGGTAACGATAAAACGCAATATCAGAGGGAAGTGCCAGCGCGGCCGCGGCTTCGTCGGTATCGCCGCAGATCACATGCACAGCGGCGAGTGCATGGGGTTTAGGCCACTCCGGCGAAGGTCGAAAGTGCTGCCGGTAAAGGGCGAGCACGGCGCGTGCATCGAGTGGCGAGAAATGCTGCGCAAAGGCATAGGGCATACCAAGCTCTCCCGCCAAGCGCGCGCCAAAATCGCTGCTGCCCAACATCCATAGCTCCGGCATTGTTTGAAGTGTCGGCATGGCAACGATTTCTTGATAAGGCGTTTCGGAGAGAAAATCACTGCAGAGGTACGCTTTCAGTTGTTCCAGTTCGCGCGGAAAATCTTCAGCCTGCAGCCTTTCCGCCGACCCGCGAAGCGCCACCGTTGTGGCCCTATTGGTTCCGGGGGCGCGTCCCACGCCCAAATCGATCCGACCCGGATGAAAGGCTTCCAGCGTGCGAAAGGCTTCCGCGACTCGCAGCGGCGCATGGTTCGGCAACATAATTCCGCCCGAACCCACGCGTATCCGTGATGTGGCCTGAGCAATGTGGGCGATGATAATCTCTGGACTCGCGCTCGCGATGCCGGCCATGCTGTGATGTTCGGCCACCCAGTAGCGGCGGAAGCCCAGCGTTTCGACAAAGCGCGCGAGGTCAATTGTCTGATGAAGTGCCTTCGTCGCAGGCTCATCGGCAACCACAGGACAGAGGTCCAGAACCGAGAGATGGAGGTCGGTCATATGCAGATGAAACAACATCCCTGGCAATTGGTTCGCTGTATGCCTATACCTTTTTGCTGTTGGATAACTCTTTCAGGAGATCTTCGCGAATTTGAGGTAGTTGGGTCAGTCGCAATGCCCGGTGAATGGTCTGGGTCAATTCGGGGTCGGACTTCTCCAATTCTCGAACCTCGCCCGATTGTAAAGCAGCGACGAGTCGGCCATTATGCAGCAGCAATCGGCTGCCGCGAACAGCCGGGACGCGCGGCCCGGGAAGGACAATTCCCAGAAGGTTGAGCGGGTCCGCCGCCGAAATAATTAGCCAAGAATCTTCTTCGGTGCGCGGCCGCCGGAGCGCCTCGACGGCCTCCGGCAAAGCATATTGTTCTCCGGCCACACCCGATACGAATCGGCCTCCACGGATTTCGCCTCGTGCTTCCATCCGGCGGTAGACGGAAACGATTTCCCACCAGGCCGGCGCGACCGGTTCGCGGGCGAGCAAATCGCGGAAGACGACCCCGTAACGACGCAAGAGTTGCACAGCCCAAGCCGTCGCGCGCTCTTCCGGTTTGACGTCGGCCACATGTCCCGGGAAAAGAGTCCAGCGTCCCCCCTGTCCATAACTCACGGAACGTCCCCCCCGGCCGTGGCGACGCCGCAATTTTTCCCAACGTCTGACCGAAGCAAAAGAACGCAACGCCGAGAACCCATCG
>JBBQYF010000254.1:0-3696 GCA_038208955.1 Elusimicrobiota bacterium | reverse complement strand
CTGCGCCTGCTCCTTTTCGAGTTCCGTTAGAGCATTTTCAATTTCGTCCTCCTTCACCTTCTTATAGGACTTGACGCTTTCTTCCTCTCCTTTTTCAGCGGAGAGGGTCAAAATCTCCCGAATTTCGCGGAGGTTGAGCGGCTTCTGCGATGTAAACAGGATCGATTCAATGACAAATTTCAGTTCCATGGGCGGTTGGGAATGAGAGCGGGCGTTAGCGAGCGACGCTCGGCACACTGATCTTTCGCGTAGCTAAACGGAAATTCCTCACAGCGACGGGGCTTTAACTTGTATTCGGCCATGAACGTTCCGAGGTTACTCGCCTCGACGACAAACCCACGATAGAAAACACCACCCGGTTTGGCAACCAAACATAGCCGCGGTTGCTGACATCGCTTTGCGCCCTGCTTCCCGAAAGAAACACCCTTCTGCGGTCTGTGCAAATCGCCGCTGCGACATGCCACGACATGGCCATGACGTGTCGCGCGGTTGACGGTCACCAGCCGCACTGGTAAACACAACCCGCTCTCGATGAAGAAACGTTTGTCTCCAAAGTATCGCCGTATCCTGATCAAATTGAGTGGGGAAGCACTCGGAGATGTTTCCGGCTTTGGCATCAACCCCGAAGCGATCCACGATATGGCCCGCCAAATTCGGGAGGTGCGCCAAATGGAAGTCGATGTGGTGATTGTCGTCGGAGGCGGCAATATCTTTCGCGGCTTGCAAGGAAGCGAAAAGGGAATTGAGCGAGCGACCGGCGATTATATGGGAATGCTCGGCACGGTCATCAATGCGCTGGCGCTGCAGGATGCCCTGGAAAAGCAAGGGGTTCCCACGCGTGTCCAAAGCGCTATAACGATGTCCCAGGTTGCCGAACCTTTCATTCGACGCCGGGCGGTCCGGCACCTTGAAAAAGGTCGGGTAGTTATTTTCGGCGGCGGCACCGGCAACCCCTATTTCTCCACCGATACCACCGCCGCCTTACGCGCCGCGGAGGTTGGAGCTGACATCATCCTCAAAGCGACCAAAGTCGACGGCGTATATGACAGCGATCCGAAAAAGAACCCCTCCGCCAAACGGTATGACCGAATCTCCTACCTCGAAGCTTTGCAGAAGCAGCTGAAAGTGATGGATTCCACAGCCTTCTCGCTTTGTTTGGATAATAAAATGCCGATCATCGTGTTCAATATGTTTGAACATGACAACCTGGCCCGGGTCGTCCGCGGCGAAAAGATCGGCACGCTTGTGAGCTCTGAATGATTTTATGATCGATGATGTTTTACTCGAAGCGGAAGAAAAGATGGGAAAAACCGAAGAGGTTGTCACCCATGAGTTCGCCGGAATCCGCACCGGCAAAGCGTCCCCCGGTTTAGTTGAAAACGTGCAGGTCGATGTCTACGGCTCGATGATGCGCATTCGCGAGCTCGCCGGAATTACCACTCCGGAATCCCGTGTGATCATGATTCAGCCTTGGGACGCAGGAACAGTCCACGCGATCGAGAAAGCGATTCAGAAAGCGAACCTCGGTCTGAATCCGTCCGTTGATAAGAAATTTATTCGCATTGTCCTCCCGGAATTGAGCACCGAGCGACGCAATGAATTCGTGAAGATCGTTCGAAAGCTCGCCGAAGATGGGCGGGTCGCCGTCCGCCATGTCCGTCGCGACGCCATGGAACTTCTCAAAAAAGTCTCCAAAGACGGCGGCGTGACCGAAGACGCCGTGAAAACGGCGGAAAAAGAAATTCAAAAGCTTACTGACCAATTTATCGGCAAGATCGATCAGCACCTGGCTCACAAGGAAAAAGAAATCATGACCGTCTGAGAACGGTTTCATAACTTTTGACCGAGCTAAACGCCTCCCCACCAAAACGGCCGGTGGCCAAACGAGGCTTATGGTCACGGAGTCGGGGGCAGGTCGTCATTTCAGCCTGAAAATAAAAACGGCGCCATTGGCGCCGTTCACGAAATCTCTCGAAGGCAAAATCAGTTTGCCGTCACAACTTCCGCGCTCGGCGGAGTTATGTTGACGCGGCGGCTGTCCTTGTCGAATTTCACTTTGCCATCTTTCAAAGCGAAAAGTGTCCAGTCGCGACCAGTGCCAACATTCAGCCCCGCTTGAAACTTCGTTCCGCGCTGACGCACCAGAATGCTTCCTGCCGTTACAACTTCACCGCCAAATGCTTTTACACCAAGACGCTTCGAATTACTGTCACGGCCGTTACGACTGCTGCCTTGACCTTTTTTATGTGCCATATCCTTTAGAGCTTAATTTCTTTAATCTTCAATACTGTCAATTCCTGCCGGTGTCCCACTGTTCGATGATATCCTTTTCGACGTTTCATCTTGAAGGCGATCACTTTCGGGCCGCGCTTATGTTCCACAACGTCCGCCAGGACCGTCGCGTTCGCCACGATTGGACTGCCAACAGACACTTTGTCATCACCACTCACCAGAAGCACGCGATCAAGCTTATGCTCTTTGCCCGCTTCGACATCCAAGCGATCGACAACCAATATTTCTCCCGCGCTCACGCGGTATTTTTTGCTACCAGATTCAACAACAGCGTACATAAACACCCTACAAAAAGGGGCCAAAGCAAACCACAGGAACGCGAAAGTGTCAAATGGTTCTTTGAGCCCAGCTAACTGCGAAACGACAACTCTCTCTTACCACACCCACCCACTACTGCAAGCGCCTCCTGTCAACCTCGCCTGGAACCACCGCGGCGGGCTCCGCGCCTCAATGCTCTCCATCCAGTTCGTGCAACTTTGTTCGCGCTCTTAGATTTCCGTTCGTCGAGGCTCTCTCCAGCCATTGACGTCCGATCGCATCACTTTGAACGACTCCTGTGCCGGTCAGGTAACGCAAGCCGATCGCGTATTGCGATTCAGGATTGCCTTTGTCCGCCTGTTCCAATTGATACCCCAATAGCGGATCGCCGTCGTTGTAGGGTGGGCCACTCACCTCATGCAACGGCGTCGGACGCGGACCCTCCGCTTCGGCCTTGGCGGTAATATTGGTCCGAGACGAATTGGTGAAAGTGCCGGTAATGAAGGTGGGCGGTCCATAAAACGGGGCGACGGCGGGAGCAGTGGAGTTGTTACTCTGCGCGGTGGTGGGCGCTGTCGTCGAGGCTGACGCGGCATTCGTGTTGTTATTGGTCGAGCTCTGGCTGGCTCGGCGCCGATTCGCGTCACCGCGATGAAGCATCTGCGCCTGAGCAATTCGGGCGCGTGTCGTGGTTTTGGGCCGCAAAAACAAATACGATTGCGCCTGCAGCGGCGTCAGGCTGAAGAGCGACGCGCCCGTTTGAGATGGCGCAGCTGGAGGAGAGCCCCTATTCGGCCGACCGTTAACTCCAGTGGCGTTTGCCGGAAAGGCGGGGGGCGCCGATGCACTCTCCACCGCGGCGACTGAACTCATTAAAGCAAGACCTAAGCTAATGCCCCAAAGTTCCCACCTGAGAATTAACAGATTTTTCATCGCTCTCCTTCCGGCTAATAGCAACCTGCCCCACCTGACCAAAAACGGCAACTCGTCCTCCCGCGGGGGCTATTCACGGGTGTGATTAAATCCGGGTGAGAAAAAGCGAGATTAGCGCAGAATAAAATGTACAAATTTAGCCATCTCTCTAAATACAGTTGGGATGGAAGGGAAAAAGAGAGACTCGCAAAAGCTCAGTCCGTCCGAACTCCA
>JBBQYF010000253.1:0-3713 GCA_038208955.1 Elusimicrobiota bacterium | reverse complement strand
GCGACGGCCAACGAGCTCATTCATAAACAGGAAGAACAAGTCCGAACGGCAGGAGACCAATGAGCCAGCGGCTAGACGACGATCATTTTCACGACGAATGCGGGGTGATGGGAGTCCAGCATCATTCCGACGCGGCACGACTCGTCTATCTCGGACTCTATGCGTTGCAACACCGGGGCCAAGAATCCGCGGGCATCGTGGCATCCGATGGAAATCAACTCGTTCGGCATTTGGGGATGGGCCTTGTCCAAGATGTTTTTCAGTCACCGACATCGCTCGAACCGTTGAAGGGCAACCTCGCCATCGGGCATGTGCGTTATTCGACGGCCGGCGACACGACCCTGCGCAACGCCCAGCCGCTCTTGGCCACCACGTCGCACGGCACGATTGCCGTCGCGCATAATGGAAACCTCACGAACGCGATCAGCCTGCGGCGCGAGCTGGAATCCTCGGGCTCTATTTTTCAGACGAGCTCTGACAGCGAAGTGATCCTTCACTTAATCGCCCGTTCGAACACATCGAGCATGCGCGAGGCGATTATGGCGGCGCTCCGACAAGTCGAAGGATCCTATTCCCTGGTTCTTTGCACCAAAAAGGAATTAATTGCGGCACGCGATCCGTACGGGGTGCGGCCGCTCGTGATGGGCCGCTTGGGTGAGGCGGTGGTTGTCGCTTCCGAAACCTGCGCTTTCGACTTGCTGGGCGCGAAATTTATGCGTGAGATCAAGCCGGGCGAAATGGTTTACATTAACGGGGGCGGAATTAAGTCGACGCGTTTTGCCGAATCGAAGCGAACGGCTTTTTGCAGTTTCGAAAATATTTACTTCGCGCGTCCTGATGGGCTCGTCTTTGGAAAAAGCGTTTATGCGGTTCGGACGGAGCTGGGCAGGCAGCTCGCTCGCGAGGCTCCCGCCAAGGCCGATCTCGTCATTGCGGTTCCTGATTCGGCCAACGTCGCGGCCGTCGGCTATGCAGAAGAGTCCGGAATTCCTTATGGTCTCGGCCTCATACGCAGCCATTACATTGGGCGAACCTTTATCGAGCCGCGTCAATCCATTCGCGATTTCGGCGCGCGCATTAAATACAATGCCGTTCCTGACGCTTTGCGGGGGAAACGTATCGTGCTCGTCGATGATTCGATCGTCCGAGGGACGACGAGTCGCAAGCTCGTGCGGATGCTGCGCCGCGTGGGCGTCAAGGCCATCCACATGCGCATCAGTTCGCCGCCGATTATCGGATCTTGTTACTACGGCATCGACACGCCGACTCGCAAGGAACTCATCGCGGCCAATAATACCGTCAAAGAAATTGCCGATTATTTAGCCGTCGACAGCTTGGCTTACCTTTCGGTCGAGGGGTTGCTGAAAGCCTGTGGTGGGACGGACAAAACGTTCTGTGCCGGATGCTTCACGGACAAGTATCCCATTCCGCTTATGGATTTTGCGCGAAAGGATATGAAGCCGGTATGTTAGGGGGCAGGACGCGATGAATATTCTCGTCATCGGCAGCGGGGGCCGCGAACATGCCATCGTCCATGCGCTGGCGCAGAGCTCGCGCGTAAAAACCATTTGGTGCATACCGGGAAACGCGGGGATTTCAAAAGAGGCCACATGCGTGCCGATCCCGCCGGAAAATGTTGACGAATTGCTTACCTTTGCCAAAGACCATCACATCGATTTGACGATTGTCGGACCAGAGGCTCCGCTGGTGCTGGGAATTGCCGATCAATTTCGCCGCGAGGGCCTCTTGGTCTTTGGCCCGTCGGGTCAGGCGGCGCAGTTGGAAGGTAGTAAATCTTTCGCCAAGGAATTCATGCGTAAATATGGAATTCCGACAGCCCGCTACGATGTCGTTCCCAATTTGTTGCGCGGCACCTATCAACTCACACACTGGCCGGGCCGCAGCGTCGTGAAGGCCGACGGTCTGGCCGGGGGCAAGGGAGTGAAAGTCTGCGAAACGCAAGTCGAAGCCAAGGAATTTCTCTATGAACTGATGGAGAAAGAAATTTTTGGTTCGGCGGGTTCCACCGTGGTTATCGAGGAATGCTTGCAAGGTGAAGAGGCCACCATCATGGCTTTCTGCGACGGCAAGACGATCGTTGCCATGCCGGCCTGCCAAGATCACAAGCGGCTTGCCGACGGGGACCGCGGACCGAATACGGGGGGGATGGGCGCGTACGCCCCGGCGCCGCTGATTACGGCGGCAAAACTCGCGGTCATCGAGAAAACAATCTTCGAGCCCTTTTTGCGCGGGATCCAGGAAGAAAAATACGACTATCGCGGCGTGATTTATTTCGGGCTGATGATGACGGGAGACGGCCCCAAGGTTCTCGAATTTAACGTGCGATTCGGCGATCCGGAAACACAAGTGGTTCTGCCGTTATTGGCGACTGATTTCGTGACAATTATGGAAGCCGCGGCCCAAGGACGACTTGAGAGTGGTCTTGTCCGCTGGACGTCACGGTCGGCTCTGTGCGTCGTCTTGGCCTCGGGCGGTTACCCGGGTGCGTGCGAGACAGGAAAAGTTATTGATGGACTGAAAAAAGCGACCGAGCAGACGATGGTGTACCATGCCGGGACAGCCCTCCGGGGCACGGATATGGTTACCAACGGCGGCCGGGTGCTGGGTGTGACGGGACTGGGCGACACGCTCGAAACGGCGGCTCAAAAAGCGTACCAGGTCGTCGCGACTATTTCGTTCGAGGCTATGGTCTACCGTCGCGATATCGGAGCTCGGGCAATACCGGTCCGGTCGTTATGAACCGCACGGCTGAAACCATGGCGACAGGAAAGCGCTTGCTGGATGCCCGAAGCATCACGGCCAAAGTTCAATCCATCGCCCAGGCGATTATCAAAGAGTTTGGCAAAAAACCCTCAGCCGTCGCGATCATCGGCTTGCAAACACGCGGTGCCCTGCTCGCCAGGCGCTTAGCGAAGGTTCTAGAGCAGCGCTCTGGACAAGTCGTCCCTGTCGGTACGCTCGACATTACACTTTACCGCGATGACGTCCATGCGATTGCCGATCAGCCCGAAGTCAAAGAAACCGATTTACCCTTCGACATTGAAGACCGTCCGTTAATTCTCGTCGATGATGTCCTTTTTACCGGCCGCACCGTGCGCTCGGCGATGAACGCGCTGATTGATTATGGACGCCCGCAATGCATTCGCCTGGCCGTGCTGGTCGACCGCGGACACCGCGAATTGCCGATCGGAGCCGATTACGTGGGGTTAGCCCTCAAGACCGACCCGTCCGACATCGTTGATGTAAATTTGGTAGAAATTGATGAGGAAGACAGCGTGCGACTACGCCGCAAGAAGCGAACATGAAGCTTCGCCACAAAGATCTCTTAGGTCTCTCGCACCTAACGGCCGAGGAGATCGAATTGATTTTGCATACGGCCGTTCCTTTTAAAAAACTTTTTACGCGCTCGATTAAGAAAGTACCCACGCTCCGCGGCAAAACCGCGGCCATGCTTTTTTATGAACCGTCGACGCGTACGCGCACCTCCTTTGAACTAGCGGCCGCCCGCTTGTCCGCCGACGTACTCAGCCTCTCCGTGTCATCATCCAGCGTGCAGAAAGGGGAGAGCTTGATGGATACGGCGCGCAATTTGGAAGCGATGAAAGTCGACTTTATCATTCTCCGGCATTCTGTATCGGGTGCACCCGAACTGCTGGCGCGCGGCGTCAGAGCGCATGTCGTGAACGCCGGCG
>JBBQYF010000252.1:0-3728 GCA_038208955.1 Elusimicrobiota bacterium | reverse complement strand
TGCCTTCCTTCCGTCGTTCGTTCGTAAAATCAACCAACAAAATTGAATTTTTCTTGACGATCCCCATGAGCAGCAGCAAGCCGATCATGCTGTAGATGTTCAGCGAAATGCCTGTCAATTTCATCGCCAGAAAAGCCCCCGTCACACTGAACGGCAGCGCCATGAGAATAATCGCCGGATGAATGAAACTATTGAACTGGCTGCCTAGAACCATGTAAGCCACAAAAATACCGAGGACGAGGGCGATCATCAAACTGTTGAATGATTCCTTAAACGCTTGCGAGCTTCCCGAGAGCACGATACGGTATCCTTCCGGCAAGAGGCTCTTGGCGGTGTTTTGAACGAATTCGATCGCATCCGATTGCGATTTTCCCGCTGTGACGTTGGCGAACACGCCAATGGCTCGTTCCCGGTTGAAGCGTGTGATCGATAAGAGGGACGGTTTGATCTCGTAACTGACCACGTCGGAAAGGGGAACCATCTGTCCCTGTTGATTGCGGAGCCAGAGGCGGCTTAAGTCTCCCGGCCGGGCGTTGTATTTGGCGACCGTTTTTACGTGAATGTCATCGCGATGGCCAGAGGCGTCGGTGTATTTGCCGATCTTTAGGCCGCCGACCGCCGCGCTGATCGCATTGGATATGTTTGTGATCGTCACCCCCCGCGCGGCCGCCTTCGCCCGGTCCGGCAAGATCTGCAGTTCCGGCATCCCGAGCTGGTAGTCCGTATCGATATCGGTCATCAGGCCTGAGTCGGCCATTTTCTTGCGGATTTGAATGCTCAGGTCCGCTAATTTACTCCAGTCCGGACCCTGGACGGTAAACTCGACGGGAAAGCCACGCTGCGCCGTAAACCCGGACAGCGACAAATCTTGCAGAACCACGCGGTCCATCCCGGGGATTTTCGCGAATTCCTTGCGAATAAATCCCATGAATTCCTGTTGTGTCGGACGATGTTTAAAAGGGGCGACGATCGGGCGCTGGCGCGGGTCCTTGAGGGTGATAAACATATTTCCTTGGTTCACCGCGCCCCCCTGGAAACCGCCAATGGCCGCATAATACGTCGCGAATTCCGGCCGCTTTTGGATGATGTCCTCGGCTTTCAGAAAAACCTGATTAGTGAATTCCAGGGACGATCCAAGCGGTGTGTAGAGCGCGCAGAGAAACCGGCTCTGATCTTGGGGGGGAACAAATTCTTTTGGGAGCGTCCGAACGATTAAAAGCGAAGCGGCAAAGACAGCCATCGCGGCTCCGATCGTTAGCCAGCGTTTGCTTAAACACCAGACCAGTCCTCGCCGGTAACGGTTGGCCAACCCCGCCATGATATCGTCCATTTTTGCCGAAAGCCACGTGGCCCGGCTCGTCTGAAGAAATTGCGAACAACGCATCGGTGCCAGGGTCAAGGCTTCAAGAAGCGATAGCATCACCGCGGCGGACATGGCAATCCCGAATTGAAAGAAGAACTTGCCGATAATACCCGGCATAAAAACGACCGGCAGGAAAATGGCGAGAATCGCCAGCGACGCGGCAATGGCGGCCGTCGTGATCTCGCGGGCTCCAACGATTGCTGCTTTGACGCGCGGCATCCCGTTTTCATAGTAGCGCACGATATTTTCCAGGACCATGATGGCGTCGTCGACGACGATGCCGATCGACAAGGACAGGGCCAAGAGCGTAAATGTGTTCAGGGTAAATCCCATAAAATAGAGGACGATAAACGCACCGACAAGCGCTGTCGGGATTGCCAAAATGACGTTTAAAGCAGAGCTCCAAGACCCGAGGAAGAGATAGCAGACGATCGACGTTAATAAGACCGACAAACACAGATTGAACAGAAGTTCATGGGTGGAATCTTTAATGAATTTTGTCGAATCGGTAACGATCCCCATCATCATTCCCTTCGGCAGAAAATCGCCCAAGGACGCCACGCGTTTACGAACCGCGTCCCCGACGGCCACGGCGTTGGTTCCCCGTTGTTTTAAGACGCCCAGTCCAACCGCGCGGTGCCCGTTCATCCGCGAAATACGGCGAACGTCATCCGTGCCCTCCTCAATATCAGAGACATCCCCGAGACGAATGGTTCGCCAGATCGGTGCTCCGTTTCGAGAGGGGATAATTAAGCGTTTAAATTCCTGGGCGTCTCGAGCTTCCCCATACACCCGCACGTTGATTTCTTTTGGGCCGTTATCCATGTAGCCCGAGGGGGTAAGGATGTGTTCATTGTTGACCGCGCTGATCACGTCATCGACGGCGATCTCGCGGGCTTGCATCTCCTCGGGATGCAGCCAGAGCCGCAAATTGGGATCAACGTAACCGCCGAGAAAGACGTCGCCTACGCCGTTGACGGTCGTCAGGTTATCTTTCAGATGATCGCGCACAAAAAGCACCATGTCGCGCAAAGAGGAGGATCCGGAAACGGCCGTCCAAAGAATCGGCTGATCTTCGGGGTTGGATTTGGTGACGATCGGCGGATCAATATTGGTCGGCAGGTTGCGCTGGGCTTGCGCGATCTTCGCCTGAACTTGCTGCAGCGCCACGTTAACGTCCTGGGAAATAGCGAACTGGATCGTGATCTGGGCAATGCCCTCGCGCGAGGTCGACTGCACCAGTTGAATGCCATCGACACTCATCACGGCATCTTCGATAACGTCCGTGACGGCGGATTCGACCACCTCCGGCGCCGCGCCTTGCCAGGTGACGCTAACCGTCAAAACAGGAAAGTCGACGTCCGGCAGCTGGCTGATTCCCATGCGTTCAAACCCGACCCACCCGAAAACAATGAGCCCAAGCATCAGCATCCAGGCAAAGACGGGATTTTTAATTGATATGTCGGATAGACTCATAACCCCTCTCCGATCGATACCCGCAAGAGAACGCCATCCAATTTGGCCGTCGCATGGGCAATGGCCGCCTGCCGGCGAGTGGCTTGCATGTCGCGCAGCGTCTGGAGCAAATCTAAATTGCTGATCAAACCTAGGCGGTATTCTTTATCCTGCATCGCGTAATTTCGGAGCGTCAGGTCCACGGCCTTATCGTAAGCCGCCACCTCGGTTAAGGAATAGGCTAAATCGTCGGTGGCGCTACGCACTTGCCGGTCGATTTCGCGCCGCAGCCCCGCCAAGTTTAGCTGAGCGATAATCTCCACAGAACGGGCTTCTTCAACGCCGGCTTGGGTACTGCCTCCTTCATAGAGTGGGACATCTAATAGGAAGCTGGCGTCCCAGCTCACATCGGATAGCACCCCCACCCGCTCGGTGTAAGAACGCCCCGTGACGCCTAATGTGGGCCAGTGGCCTCCCTTAGCCACTCCGACACTTAAGTGGGCTTGGCTGAGGATTTCGGCGGTGGCCATCAAATCTGGCCGACTGCCGGCGCGAGTCAACGCGTCATCAGCGGACATCGGCAGGGGGTTGGGACGGTCGTCGAGCAAGGGAATATCCGAGGAAATTCCCGTTTGATAATAAAGTAAGCGGCGCGCTTCGGCTAACGAACGTTTGATATCTTCGATCTGCGCTTCGGTTGTGAGCAATTGAGTCTGCTCGCTGAGCATCTCGCTTTGGCGAGAGCGTCCCAAGTTGACCCAGCGGTGGAGTTGTTGAAGGCGGTCGCCAATAATTTTGTGTGAATCGGTGAGCACATCCAACTGGTTGGCGAACGACAGGACGTTATAGAACGTGGTGGCGACTTCTGAAAGCAACTGCAAAGCCACCTGATCGCGGTTAAAGCGATCTT
>JBBQYF010000251.1:0-3735 GCA_038208955.1 Elusimicrobiota bacterium | reverse complement strand
AAAGCGGATCAGGTTCGAAACCAAAAATGGGGTTGGCCTTGGTTTTGCGCAGGAGATAGCAAGCGTATAAACCCTCCGAAGTCCCTACGTCCACGGCCGTTCGAATCCCTTGGCACAACGTCGGGAGCCAGCCCGCGATCCCCCGCTCATAAAGCCCCAGAAATACACGTAGCTCATAACGCAAATCCAGCATCAAGTTGATTCCCTGAAAGGGGCCCGTCAGAATGGTTCGAGGCGTGCGACCGGCGGGAATGAGCCAGCTCTTGATTGTTGAAAACATGGAGGCCATTATAACTCCTTAAAGCCGACGGCCCGGAAAACCGGAGCGAGCGAATATCTAGCGAAGCGCTGAACGTGGGATGCGGCGGATCGGGACAACAATCGTCCCAATTGGATACTCGGGATTTCAATCCACCGGTAGGCAACATCGGAAAGCAATACGGTCACTCCAATGGTCGCTAGCAATCCCAAGAGATAAGAGACTTCGGTGCCTGTCGTAACCCAACGATTGATGATCGTTAAAAAATAGGGACTCAAACATTTCAAGACCAGAAAATGGAGCAGATAAAAACTGTATGAGATCCGCCCCAGATACGTGAAGGGCGCGAGTTTTAGCAGGCGTTGCAGGTGTCGGGATCCAATGACCGATAGAATGAGAAGACTAGCGCCCACCCCTGCGACATACCACGTCCAACTCTCGTGCCCGGGGGTGCGCAAGGGCAAAGGCCAATGAATCCGAGCGACCCGGTATTGATAAAGCAACAATCCAATTCCCAGCATTCCGAATTTAAAACCCGAGGATCGTTTTTGGATTTGCCGTTGTAGTGGGGAGAAATATTTCGCAATCAAAATGCCCATTCCAAAATGCAGGACGAAGCCCGGGACCCGAAAGAGGACCACGGATGTCAGTAAGAAAAAGATCAAGGCACCCGTGCTTTGGGTAGCGACGAGAATCATGACCGGAACCCAGAACGAAATATTGATCTCCAGCGTCAAACTCCAATCCGGCGGAATTAAGCGAAATTGGTCATCCCCCGACCGGACGAGAAGGACCGCCTGCTGAAAGAAACTATGCCACGTTGTTCGTTGCGTCCAAAAATCAACAATCCACCCTTGTGGCATGGGGTTTGTTTTGTGCTCGACGACAAAGTAATGCTCAAAAAGCGCGCTGACGATGAGGATCGCCAAGAAGGGGAGATAGATACGGGCCAGACGGCGGATATAAAAAGGAACCAGTTCTGACGACAAACTGAAAGGGTGCTCGGGGTCGCTGAAATACTTGCGCGACAAGACCAGGCCGCTCAACACAAAGAACAAACAAACGGCGGCAAAGCCATCGCGAGAGACAGCGAACGGGAAGTAACCGGTCCACGTGACATAGGGCGCCATGTCTCCGTAGGCTCCGATGTAATGACAGCAAAGCACCGACAAAGCGGCTAGGCCGCGAAGGCTGTCCAAATACTCAATGCGTTCGGCGTTTCTCATCGCGGATGCATTGGTATTTACCGTGGATGGGAAACGATTACAAGCCTTGGTTTGTACCCATCTACAGACTCTTCCGATGACTGCCTTGCAGATCGACAAAACCTTTTATAGGCTTGGCGATGCGCCAATTGATGACCATCCAGATTCTCACGATGCCGCTTTGACATCCAGTCAGTTTCATTCCCGGATTTTTGGAAGTGAGCGGCGGCGAATGGCGATGCTTCTCGCTGGCTCGGTCGTGCTCTACGTTATTTCCCGTTTGTTGTTCCTATACTTTTTACACCCCTTGTTTTCGTTTTTCTATATCGAAGAACCGTATCGTGGAACCATCGCGGTGGAAATGCTTCGCCATGGGCCCATGCCCTGGCTAGCGTTTCGCGCCGACGATTACTCCGGTGGTTCACTCGTTGTCGGATATTTGGCCTCCTGGTTTTTCCGTTTGTTCGGCACGACCGCAATAGCGCTGAAGACAGTCGCTCTACTATTCGGCGCCGGAACTTTGCTTTCTTGGATGCTTCTCGTCGTCCGTCAGAGGTCCAGGAGAGAGGCCGCCTATTTGGCTCTTTTGTTTATTTTTGCTCCGCCGCTTTGGGTGCGCTTTTCGACGACCGTAATGGGATTTCATTCCGAGTCTTGTTTTTTTACGGCCCTAACCCTTTGGGTATTTTTTGAGCTTTGGGAGGGACGTCAGACCTCCCCCTGGGCTTATGCGGTTTTAGGAGGCTTCGCTGGTTTTGGCTTATGGTTCACGTATATTTACGCGCTCACGCTCGCCACCTTCGGGGCTTTTGTTGCCTGTCGAGGTTTTGGCCGGCTGAAGCGTAGGGGGTTGATGCTCAGCCTAGTGCTATTCGCCCTTGGGTTTTCACCCTGGCTACGCAATAATATTTGGGGTTCCGTCCACGGTATGGCGATCGGCAGCTATCCCGTTTGGAAACATTTTAGCCTTCGCGAAGGTCTTTCCTCATTTTGCCATTGGCACAAAACACCTTTGTTTCTTTTGGCCATCTCCTTTGCATCAGACGATTGGCTGCTGATTGGTGGTGGGAAACCTAATCTTGTGTATAGCCTGTGGTTCATCGCTCTCGCGGCGTCGCTCATCTACCGTTCTCGGCAAAAGGTTTTTGGGACCGATTGGCTCAAGTCGGTTGACCCACGCATTTCATTCGCGCTTCTCTACATCGGATTATTTTTGGCCGCTATGACCTTTAGCGATTTCAAGGATTTGCGATACCGGGTGGTTCTCGAACCTTTTTTATTTTTCCTGGCGGCCGCGATGATCTCCTCTGTCGGGAAAGTTGCGCACCCGCGCAACGGGCCGGTTGTAACGTCGATTTTTCTCGGGACCTTCATCGCTTTATGTCTCCTGTACAATTCGGCTTTTTGTTCGTGGCTTTACGCGGGACGACTGTGGACCGTCAAGGCCTACACGTATCTCTGTATGCCGCCCGCGGCATGCTCGTCCATGGACAGTTGCCAAGCTTATTATTCAGCAATGGCCGCGGGTTTGGGCGAGGCTGATCGGGCGGACCTCGCGGCCGGTGTTTCGGAAGCTATCGCGGAATTTGCGGAGACCGAAAATGTTCGGGACTTGTTTAGTCGCATCTGGCCCCGCGATCGCTTTATGTACGGGCCAGAGTTTTATTATCGATTGGCGCGACTGAGGATGTTCCAAAATGCCGACGAACTTGGACGTGCGATCACATTCTTAGAGACGTGGCGTCACGGACCCTTTTACCGGGCCGCGCTGATAGGCCTGGCGAATAGTTTGGAGTATAAACCTTACTTTCAAGGGATTGATCGTCAGGCGTTTGAAAAGCGGATCGAAAGAATGCCGGCGGGAGAAGCCGCATCCTTTTGGAGAGGCCTTGGCTACCAAGCGGGGGAGGAATTTCGATTGCCAAACCATGTTGATGGACCCGCTGTCGAGCGGTTACTAAATCCATTACCTCCGGCCGCCCGAGAACCCTTTGTTCAGGGTATTGGGATCTTTGTCTTTGACCAGTGGAATAACAATCCGTTGTATCAGACCATCTCGTCCGAGTCGCTCCGCCAATGGCCCGATTCCCTCCGTCACGGGCTTTATCAAGGAATGGGGATGGCCTGGGCTCGATATGCTCCTCTCGCCTTCGCCGATGAGCGACGCTGGCGGCCGGCAATGCTGGAAGAATGGCTAGGGCCCGACGTTCGAGATAGCTTCTGGGAAGGCGACCAGCAATTCCGAAAGTCGCTGCTCTAGAAAGTTAATTC
>JBBQYF010000250.1:0-3761 GCA_038208955.1 Elusimicrobiota bacterium | reverse complement strand
GTCGCGCAGTTCGGCCTGGGGCGCCAGCCCTGGATTCTCTTTATGCAACGAGTGGAAATCCCGCGCGGTCATGAGCGGCCTGATCACGAGCTCGATATTCGGGTGGTCTTTACGAACTTTATAGGTGACTATAACGGTGTTCTGATCGTGAATCGCGGTCAACGATTTTTCGAGAATGATCGGCCCAAGCCGGTACGTCCAAATCGGCCAGGGGTCGAGACGAAATCCAATGAGATTCTGATGTCCGCGGGGATGGATGACTCCAGGGTATTGATGACAGGAGAGATAATAACGGGTATCGTCGATGACCACCCATTCTTCAAACGCGTTAACGAGCACCATGCGACCGACAGGAGGGTGTGTGGCCGCGACGAGCAGCCCATGATAGCGGCGAGTATTGCAACCGATGATAGTCGAGGACGCGAACCCGCCCAAACCATTTGTTTCCAGCCAGTCCTTAGACAAAGCCGCTTCGAAATCGCTGCAGATTTCTTTATCGAAGGCGATCATTGGTCAAAAGTGTACAAAAAAAGAGCGGGTAGCCAAAGGGGAAGCTACCCGCTCAAAACACGTCATTTACTGGCCAAGCGGCAAGCCCAAACTCGGCTCATCCGTTCAACGTTTGGCTCACATCCAACTTCTTTAGAAGGTCACGAACCAGTCCATGCTAACGGTATTCTGATTGCGCACAAGCGTACCTTCATGTCGTTCAAATTTCGTGTTGTTGCTCCAATCATGTCGAAACTCGAGACGAGTTCCCATTGAGCTGGTGAGCATCATCTTGTGAGTAATGGTGAATTCCTTAACGGTTTGGTTCCCGACGAAAGGGATACCCGTTGTTTCATCGACTCCGTTACTGAATCCGAAACGTGCTGCGCCATTTTGATCGCTGAGGACTTCGAAGCGCACACTTTCAGTACATTTTGCACAGGACATTAAGCTGGCCCAGATGCCCACGCCATCCCAGTGAGAGGTTCCAACATCAGTCCCACCGATTTGGAAGACATTGGTTTCTTGTCCCCAGTTTCCTTGCAGATTCAAACTGAGTTTGTCGGTCGCCGCGAAGCCCAAGACGGTGTCTAACGACAAACGCTCCGAGTGGCTAGGATCGGGATATTCTTTACCATACAACCCTTGGAAGCTCCAAGTGATTTGCTTGGTTGGTGTAGTAGCCAATTGCCAAAGAATAGTCTTTCCGTCATTTAAGTCAGGAGCACCCGCATTGAATGCATCCCAGCCATTGACGAGACCTAGTGTGGCATTGGCTTTGTCGCTGATCATGTAATTCGCCTTGAGGCCGGTATGCGTGATCGGCTCCGCATAGGTGTAGAGCAATCCTTCGGAGAAGTTAGGATTGTTGACGGTATCGCTCCCTTCGAACCCTTCGGAGGTCACGAACTTTCCGCCGATAAACGATAGCTTGCTCGTCGCGGCATAAGTCATGTAACCCTCTTGAACCGTCAAGTTGTTTCCACCCGAACCTGGGAGATGCGTGGAATCCTGTCCGGTTCGCAATCGCGCGGTGAAACCGTAATGGTCATCACCGACTGGTTTTGCGATTTGCAATAGAAAGGTATTGAAGCTGAAGCTGTTGGAGTCTGTATCGAACTGCCGACCGGTATTTAAACGAGAATGAGGACCATTCAGGTTCCAAATGCCGGAAGCCTGCATGTAGCCGCTGAGTCCAATGCTGTCATACCACCTGGTGGTCGGTGCTGGCACCGCTGTCACTGGCGTTGTTACTGGCATAGCCATATCGGCGAAAGCCGGTCCGGCGACGGCAACCATGCTTCCTAATAGTCCTTGCATCACGAACTTCTTTGCCCACGTCGAACTAATCATTATTAAGGTCTCCTTTTTTGGTAAGTAAAAAAACGGGCGCACGCCTTACCCTAAGCGAACACCCATTGTTCTTAAACAGGACACGTCGTCGTGTCTCCCCAAGTGCTTATGTAGTAGTCGGCACATCGAGCGTATTTTAAAATACTGCCTTAGCCCCTTTTTCACCTGTGCGTATTCTAATCACATCATCCACGGGAAGGATAGCAATTTTTCCATCGCCAAACCCTCCTTTGCCCGTTACTTCTAAAATGGTTCCCAAAACATACTCCGTTTCAATGTCCAATGCGAACACTTCCACCTTCATCTTAGGCATCAGCGTTCCCTGGCCTCTCCCTTTCTGCCGGCCAAAGCCCTGAACGGGATAAACGGTAATTCCCCCGATTCCGGTCTTTGCGAGCGAGTCGACCAGGGGCTGTACATCGGATTCGCGGATATAGCATTCTATTTTTTTCATCAGTCATTCGCTTTATCTGTTAGTGGTGTCGCCAGGCCCGAGTTCCGCAGGCGGTGGCGGTTAATAAAAAAAGGCGTTCCACCATGGGGAGTGGACCGCCTTCGTTGGAAATTCTGTAACACCACATCGTGTTGGCGTAACCATAGCACATCGCTCCGGGCCGGTCAAGCAAGTTTGATTTACGTGCTAGAATAACTCCATGCTCGACGACCTTTTCATGCAAGCCATGCGACAAACGAAGATTTTGCGGCCACCCAAACACCATTTGGCGACATTTGGGACGACGATGTTTCGCTATGTGCTCTTATCCGCCGTACCGGAGTCTCCACGCCAATGTCGACTGCGGTATGGGGGCGTCACCGCGACGCGTCCTCAAATCGTGACAGCGGAAACGTGGAAAAAAAGATTTGAAGGATTTGAAAACGACGACAACCAATACGTCTCGGGAATGGAACGGTTTTACGGCGATTCGTTACGCGCTTTGGAATACACGTTTAAGAATAATTTGGAAAGTACATCGCTCGAGAACCTTCCACTGGCTGAAATCGCGGACCAAACGATCAAACGTCTTGCCGAAGAAAACGCGCCGCGCACGGCGCTCTTGCAAGGTCCCGATCAGGCTTGGTCGCTCGCGGTAATGAATTTTGTCGTCCAAGCGAGCCTGCATTCATTTCCCTCCAATATTCGTGAGTTGGAAGACCGCGGTTATTTTAATCCCGAAGGTCGCGAGGACCAACGCCGCAAGCAGGCTATTGAACGGTTGTTCCAGGCCGCCCACCGAGATCCCACGGTCGTGCCCGAACTGGCGGCGCGCCTTAAAGAATGGAATTTGTTTGCTGACTACGAAGACCGGTTTTTCGGAGTCGTTCCTCAGAAATAGGACGACGAATCGTCACCGCGATTTTTTATCGCTCGACGATGCCACGCGGGAATGCAACTGATCCGCCGGAACGGTTATAATTCGCAAGAGCGAGAGATGGCCGAAGGGTTCGAGTAGTCGCCGGCCGGCCGAGAGGACGGGTTGTTCCGACACATCGAACAGGGTATTGTTCAGGGATTGGCTCGAATCCCACAACAATTGAAATGGGCCGCGAGTGACTTGCCGCAGCCAAGCATACCGAATAAAACAGGCACCGAATATGACGACGCCCGCACAAGCCAGAACCATCGCCAACGATGAACGTTTCACAAAACCATTCTTCCTTCTGCCACCCGCTTTGTCAATCGACCAATGAAAATTTACACCAAAACCGGCGATGACGGTACGACCGGTCTGCTCGGTAATGCTCGCGTCCGCAAGGATGACGTTCGCCTCGATGCCTTTGGGACCATCGACGAACTGAACGCGGCGCTCGGACTGATTATCGCACACCTCCCCGTGACGGCTCAAAAAGCTCGCGGTTGGCTGGACAGCCTGCAAAGCGACCTCTTTATCGTCGGCGCCCTGCTAGCCACAGCCCCTGGC
>JBBQYF010000249.1:0-3806 GCA_038208955.1 Elusimicrobiota bacterium | reverse complement strand
CTCCGAAGGATACGTTTTAAGGGCGATTCAAGAATTTCGGCCGCTGATAACGCCGGCCGCCATTTATACGACGCTGACCCGCACGATTGCCGACAAAATGACCTCACTGCCATTGCCGGATTCGTGCGTCGCCGTCTCTTTGATTGCCGTTAGCGTCGGGGATGCATTGGCGGGATTAACCTCTTTGCCGCTGGTGGCAAGCGACGGTGTGGACGCCGAGACCTGGCGCGAAGCCATCCACCATGAAGCCCTTCAGCAATCCGTCCATTTTGCGATGCGCCTAATTCAGGATCAAGCCAAAGACGAAGCCTGCGACTTATCAACGGCGATGCCCGTACCCGACACCGCCCTCATTCCCGCGTTGGCGGCATTGCTCGGCGTTCAGCGCATTGGCATCGAGTTGTCTGGTCCGGAATCCTCGCTGCCGCCGTTTGCGCGCGTGGTCTGGTCATCCTGGACGCCAATGGTCAAAATCTCTTCGCCGAGGCGCGCTGAAACGTCCCTGCGTGCGGCCGGCAAAGCAGCCGTTTCCGTCGCTTAGAAGCGTTGCGGGATTACCGCGCCGGACAGGTTCCATTGATCCCCCTCCATGTCCGCCACAGGCCACAAAGACATTTCGCTTCGGATCCATTGCCTGGCTTTTGGCGCCGGCGCAGCCTGAACCCACTGTCGCCGCCGTCTCTGTCACGAGGATTCCATTAAAAATATAATCTTATCGTGGATCGCTTGGGCGTACCTCCAGCTGGTCGGAAGGACATCAAAAATTATCTGGGTTAACCGGTCGGTCCGCGAGCGCCTAGTCGTCGAAGGGCAAGGCTTTCTCTACGCCTTTTGGCATGGCCGGCAAGTCTTTCTAACTTACCTTCACCGCGGTCAGCGGGCTCATCCGCTGGTATCGCTGAGCCACGATGGTGACTTGATCGCGCGCGTTTGCCGCTTGTTCGCCATGGACCCTGTGCGCGGCTCGTCCTCCCGTCGATCGGTCGGGGTGTTGCTGCAAATGCAGAAATTCTTGGAAAAGGGCGACGCCGTTGCGATTACTCCAGACGGTCCGCGCGGACCTCGGTATCATATCGCGCCGGGCGTATTGTACGCTGCGCAGCAAACCGGAGTTCCAATTTTGCCCTTAGGATGCGGCAGTAAACGGAAATGGACATTTAACTCTTGGGACCGCTTTGAAGTGCCAAAACCTTTTAACCGAATTGCCGCGGTTTACGGTGCGCCCATTTTCATCGGGCAAGGCGACGATTTGACGGAGCGAGCGGCGGAATTAAAGAGCGCCCTAGACGTTGTTTCTTCAGAGGCCGATCGCCTGGCCATGGGATCCGATGTTTAACCGCTGGCTTTATCGTTTTTACAACGCCGCTATTTTGCTGTTATTGCCCGGCATCGTGCTCTGGATCGCGGTGCGCTGGCGTCGGCGTTTTTTTTCCAAAGGGCTCGACCGCTGGAGTGAGCGGTGGGGGCGTCTCTCGGCCGCGCAGCGAGCGCTCTTAAGCGCCACCCGCCGGAGGTGGTGGGTGCATGCGGTATCGCTCGGCGAAATTAAGGCCATCGAAACCTTTTTGAATAAGGCTCCGGCCTACGCGGATGTCCAAATCGTATTGAGTGTCGTGACGCCCGAGGCAGTTGCTTACGCGGCCGAGCGCCGTCTGGCTGACCTCGTCCTGGCCGCCCCCATTGATTTGCCCTGGGTCGTGCGCCGGGTAATCGACCTCGTCCGCCCAGAACTGTTTGTGTCGGTTGAATCGGAATTCTGGCCCAATCTTTTACGTGAGGCCAAACGGTCGGGGGCGAAAGTGGCGCTGATCAACGGGCGCTTGTCCGAGCGGTCGTATAATTCCTACCGCCGCTTTCGCCGGATTATGCAGGCGATCTGGGATTGCTTCGATCTTTGGGCCGTGCGCCAAGAGCAAGACGCGGGCCGTTTCAAAGAGTTAGGGGTGGCGATGAATAAATTGGTCGTCACGGGCAATCTCAAATATGACGTGATGATCAATCGGCCGTCTGACCGGGCGATTCGAAATTCCGATCCTGCCCGACCCGTGGTCGTTTTTGGAAGTACTCGGGAAGGGGAAGAAGTGCTATTCCTGCCGGTGGTCCAAAAGTTGCGCGCCACGTGGCCGCAATTAAAAGTCATCTGGGCGCCGCGGCATCTTGAACGCTTGACAGAGGTGGAACAGCTTCTGGGGGCGCATGGTTGCCCCGCCGAACGCAAGTCGCGCATGCAAGGGGCAAACGTTGCCGTCGAGTCGCCGGATGTTCTTTGGGATTCGATGGGCGATTTATTGGACGCTTATCGCCAAGCCGACGTCGCTGTCGTCGGAGGCAGTTTTGTGCTCAAAGGTGGCCAGAATCCCATCGAACCGGCGGCGTTGGGAGTGCCGGTCATCTTCGGACCGTCGATGGAAAACTTTAATGGGATCGCCGAATTGCTGGTCCGTGGGGAAGGGGCGCGCCAAGTGGTCTTGGACGACCTCGAGCGAACGGTGGCTCAGTTACTAGGCGAACCATCGACCAGGCGCAAGCTGGCGGAGAATGGGCGGCGTATTGTCGAAACCTCACAAGGCGCAACACAGCGGACGCTGGACTTGCTATCAAAACTGACAAGGCAAGAGGAGAAGTGATTGCGTAAAATTTTGGTGATCCGCTTATCGTCTTTGGGGGACGTCGTCCTCACCCTCCCGGTTTTTCGAGCGCTTCGTGAAGGCTATCCCGATGCGCAGATCGACGCCCTCGTCAAAGCGGAATATGCCCCGGTACTGGCCGGCGGTCGCGACATTACAAATGTGCTTGTTTTGTTGCCGGGCGAGTCGCTTGGGTCCGTCGTGAGCCGCGTTCGCAAGGCCGGCTATGACACGGTCATCGACCTTCACGGTAACTTTCGCTCCCGAATCATCAGCCTGTTCTCGGGAGCCGAAGAACGCCTGCGGTACTCTAAAGCCGCCCTAGCCCGACGGCTTTTTGTAAGGTTTCGGACCACCTCCCAAGAACTGAAGCAACATACATTAGATCGTTATCTCGAAACGCTTCAGCGATTGGATCGGGCTCAACCTCGCTTCCAGAGGCAGGCAGGGACCGAGCTGGCCCCACCGAAGCCGACGTCGATCCTGCTGATTCAGACCGCTTTTTTAGGTGATGCGGTATTGACGACACCGCTCCTCGGCGCCTTGCACGTCCAATTCCCTGGAGCAACTCTTTGCGTTCTCTGCACGCCGGAAGTGGCCGATGTTTTTCGCCGGCAAGCCGGGGTTTCTGACGTGATCATTTTCGACAAACGAGGACGGCAGCGCGGGCTGGCCGCGCAATGGGAATTGATCCGCGAAATCAAGTCACGCCATTTTGATTTGGCCGTTATTCCGCACCGTTCGCTGACGAGCGCGTTAATTGCCAAGCTCGCAGGCATTCCCCGGCGAGTCGGATTTTCTAATAGTCAGGGTCGTTGGCTTTTAACGCGCACGGTTCCATTCCAATGGGGCGTGCATGACGTCGATCGCAATATGGCCCTCTTGCGCGCGCTCGGGGTTGAGCCCGCGCCACCGGTTCTCCGCTTGGATCCCGAGCCAGCCGCTGTGGCAAGAGTCAATGCTCGCCTCACCGCCGATGGGTTGGCCCAGGGCCAATCGCTTGTCGGTATTCATGCGGGTTCGGTTTGGGCTACCAAGCGTTGGTTACCGTCCGGATTTGCGCGCGTCGCGGAACGTTTGCAGAGCGAAGAGGGTGTGCGAGTTATTTTTCTCGGCGGAGCTAAAGACCGTGGGCTTGTCGACACCATTATTGGACAACTCACGAAGCCGGCGCTTAAT
>JBBQYF010000248.1:0-3806 GCA_038208955.1 Elusimicrobiota bacterium | reverse complement strand
GTGGAAGTCAGCTTGGCAAAAGCGTTGCCGGTTTTCTCGATTGTCGGATTGCCCGACGCCTCCGTGCGCGAGGCCCGTGACCGTGTGGTCGCCGCCGTCCGCAATAGCGGATTCGAATTTCCGTCGAGAAAAGTGACCGTCAATCTCGCGCCCGCTGAATTAAAAAAAGAGGGGCCGGTTTTTGACCTCGCCATCGCCATTGGGGTTTTGCTGGCGAGCGAAGCCCTTTGTCCGCCGCGCTGGCCGCGACGAGCCATTTGGTTGGGTGAATTGGCACTCGATGGAACGGTGCGTCCGGTGCGCGGAGCCCTGCCCATTGTTCGCGGCTTGGCTCAAAAAGGGTGGGACTATTTTGTCATCCCCGAAGCCAACTTGGTCGAAGTCTCCTTTCTCAGCGATATTCGATTTGTGACGGCGAAAAGCTTGCGGCAGATAAGTGACTGGCTGAAAACCGATCAGCCCCTCACCTCCCTGCCGAAAAGGGTCTGGATACCGCACGAACCGGCGGCGCGTGTCGATCTCTCTGAGATTAAGGGGCAAGCCGTCGCCAAACGAGCGCTCGAAATCGCCGCCGCAGGTCGCCACAATCTTCTCTTTGTAGGCTGTCCCGGGACGGGAAAATCGATGTTGGCGCAGGCGCTTCCATCGCTCATGCCGCCGTGGACATTGGAAGAAGCTTTGGATGCGACCCAAGTCCATTCGGTGATGAGGGGAGGCGAGGTCGGGGGTTTGCTCGCCTCGCGTCCCTTTCGCAATCCCCATCATTCCACATCACCTGCGGCATTGATTGGCGGAGGGGACATGCCAATGCCCGGTGAAATGTCGCTGGCTCATCGCGGTGTACTGTTTTTGGACGAACTCCCCGAATTCCGACGAGACGCCCTGGAAGCGCTTCGCCAGCCCCTCGAAGAAGGCTGGGTTCATGTTTACCGCACCCGAGGTCGCGCGAGTTTTCCCGCGGATGTCCTCTTGATCGCCGCGATGAATCCTTGTCCCTGTGGAAACCGAGGCCACCCTAAAAAAGAATGCCAATGCTCCGGGGGGCGTGTTCAGCGCTATATGGCGAAGGTCTCCGCGCCGCTCCTCGACCGGATTGATTTGCATGTGGAATTACCGGTATTGACGATTGACGAACTTCTCTCGGATCAGCGTCTGACCGAGGCGTCCGTGACCGTGCAAGCCCGCGTCGGCAAAGCCGCGGCGATTCAACAGCAGCGTTTCAAAAAAGGAATTACGCGAACGATTTCGAATGCGCGCTTGCACGCGAAAGATCTAAAAGCCGTTTGCCGAATGAATGCCGAATGCGAATCGTTCTTGAAAATGACCATCGACAAATTGGGGTTTTCCGCGCGCGCCTTTGACAAAATTCTTCGCGTTTCACGAACTCTCGCCGATCTAGAAGGGGCCTCCGAGATTACGGTGGGGCATGTGTCAGAAGCCATCCATTACCGCGTCCTTGACCGCGCCTCCTGCAGCCAATGAGAGCCCAGACTTCCCTTGACCCCCTTGACAAGAGTGGTCCGGTAGATCAAGACTTATGACCGCTGAGCGTTTCGGGTGGGTCTTGCTGAATCACATTCCACAGTTAGGACCTGTGAGGCTTCACCGCCTGCTTGACGAGGCCGGTAGTACGGCGGGCGTTTTGGAAATGTCGGTGCCGGCGCTGCAAGTTGCCGGAGTATCGGAAGACTTGGCTCGGATATGGTTCCAATGTTTTCGTGATAGAGAGGTACTCAAACGTGCGCAAAGTGAATTGGACCAGGAAGTTCGGAAAGAATTTCGTATCGTCACCGAAATTGATTTGGATTATCCGCAAGTTTTGCGGCACATCCCCGGTCATCCTTATGTGCTCTACATCCGGGGACGATGGCCAATGACATCGAATTTGGCTGTCGCCATCGTGGGCACGCGTCGGGCGACGCCTTATGGGCTCCGGATGAGCGAACTGATTACGAGTGACCTGATGAATGCCCGCGTCGCCACAGTGAGCGGCCTAGCGCTGGGAATCGATACTCAAGTGCACCGTACAACCTTACGTCACAAGGGTCATACCGTGGCGGTGCTGGGACATGGATTGGGCCATCGCTATCCCCGCGAGAATAACGCGCTTTTTGACGAAATCGCCTCCGAGGGAACTCTTATCAGCGAGTTTCCTTATACAACGGGGCCCGACAGTTCACATTTTCCACGACGCAACCGGATTATCTCGGGTGTCAGTCGGGCAGTCGTTGTGGTAGAGGCTGGTGAGCGCTCCGGCGCGCTCATTACCGCGCGTTATGCCGCCGAGCAGGGGCGGGATGTTTTTGTCGTGCCGGGACCAGCACATTCATTGGTCAGCCACGGATGCCATCGTTTAATCAAGGAAGGAGCTCAATTGATCGAATCCGCCGCGGATATCCTCAGCTGTTATCCGCAAAGTTCGAGCGAGCGGACGGAAAAAACAACGGGCGAGTCTGATTTTGTAGACGGAAAGTCTTCCGAACATGTTGTTTTGAACGAGCTCGAGCAGAAGATCGTTGACCAGGCCCAAGCGCAGGCGATCTCCGTCGATGAATTGTCCCTTAGACTTGATGCACCCATTGACCAGCTAGCAAATGCCCTGCTATCTTTGGAACTGAAAGGAAAAATCCGGACCCTTCCGGGACAACGCTATGCCTCCAACGATTAAAAAGAAAGCAAAGCTCGTCGTCGAAAGTCCCCACCCTGTGGTGATGGAGTCTTCTGCGCCGATCGCCGGCAAAGAAAAAATTCCGCCCGCTCGACGCAAAGCCAAGCCCGCCGGCATCGCCAAAAAACGCGGCCGCTCTCTCGTCATCGTAGAGTCGCCGACGAAGCAGCGTACGATCGCAAAATTCCTGGGCGACGGATACACGATCATTGCCACACTAGGCCATATTCGAGATCTACCCTCGCGGACGCTCGGCGTTGATGAAGCCAATGGATTTGAGCCGCAATACGTTATTCTTCCCAAGGCTAAAAAGGTAATGCCGGGTCTTAAGGAAGCCATTCGCACGGCCGAAAAAGTTTTTCTGGCAACGGACTTTGACCGGGAAGGCGAAGCCATCGCTTGGCATGTGGCTGAAGCCCTCAAGGTGCCCAAGGAACGGATGGCTCGGATCACGTTCCATGAAATTACTCCCGAAGCGATCAAAGATTCGCTTGAGCATCCACGCGAGATCGATATTACCCTCGTCCATGCGCAGCAGGCCCGGCGAATTCTCGATCGGCTCGTCGGCTACAAGCTGTCGCCTTTGCTCTGGGCGAAGGTCCGCAAGGGCTTGTCGGCCGGCCGCGTCCAATCGGTGGCTTTGCGACTTCTCGTCGAGCGCGAGCGCGAAATTGAAGCATTTAAGACGCAAGATTATTGGACGATCAAAGCTGAACTGCAAAAGGGTTCGGACAATGTATTCGAAGCTTCGCTCGTCGAAATTGACGGCAAAAAAATTGAACAGGTCAAAGTTCTTGAATTATTCGCGGACGATTACCGCGTCACGACGTCCTCCCTCGTCGACGCGGCTTCCGCGGAAACGTTGACGGAGAAACTGAAGAAAGCGGTTTATTCCGTGGCGAAGGTCGTGCGCAAGGAAGCGCGGCGGTCGCCGCCTCCGCCCTTTATGACGGCGACCTTGCAACAGGATTCGTCACGCCGCCTGGGATTTTCCGCCGTTAAAACTATGGTCGTGGCCCAGCAGCTTTACGAAGGGGTCGAGCTGGGCCAAGATGGCTCCGCAGGGTTGATCACCTACATGCGAACAGACTCGCTGAATATTGCGGGGTCCGCTAAGGTCGAAGCGCGCGAATTTATC
>JBBQYF010000247.1:0-3809 GCA_038208955.1 Elusimicrobiota bacterium | reverse complement strand
TCGGACGCGCACTGGTTAGGGAAGACAAGAGCGTGGACTTTCCAGCATTTGGAAAACCCACGAGACCAATATCGGCTAAGATTTTCAACTCGAGATCGAGCTCGAATTCCTCGCCGGGTTCGCCTTTTTCGGAAATCGTGGGTGCGGTGTTGCGCTGCGTCTTGAAGGCGGCGTTGCCCCGCCCACCGCGCCCGCCGCGCGCCGCCAAGACAATTTCCCCAGGCGTCTTCATGTCCGCCAAGAGTTTGCCCGAACGGTAGACCATCGTCCCCAGCGGCAAGGTGACCGTCATGTCTTCGGCGCCGCGTCCTACTTTGTCCCGGCCCTGGCCTGGTTTTCCTTCATCCGCATAAAAGTGCGGGCGATAGGTGAGATCCAAAAGCGATTTTTTCTGGGGGTCGGCTTGCAAAAATACGCTGCCCCCGCGACCGCCATTGCCACCGTCGGGTCCGCCCCGATCAACATATTTCTCGCGTCGGAAACACGTACAGCCGTTACCGCCGCGACCGCCTCGCACCACGATACGGGCGGCATCAATGAACATCGATCGGTCTTTGGTTTCGGTAGACATTTTTGTTATTTGGTCAGCGAGGAAAAAGGCATGGGCCTGTTGGAAAATAAGAAGGCGAGTAAGTCCGGTTAGCGCCCGGCCCTACTCGCCTTCTCGGAAACTCGGCCGTTCGTTGGTTAAGTGCTTGGAGTCGGATAAACGGAAATTTTTTGACGACCCTTCCCCACCCATTCGAATTTGACGACGCCGTTAATCCGCGAGAATATCGTGTGGTCAGATCCCATACCGACATTGCGACCCGGAAAAATCTTCGTGCCGCGCTGCCGGATCAAAATTGAGCCCGGGGTAACGGTTTCGCTGCCAAAGGCTTTAATGCCTAAGCGCTGGCCCGGAGAGTCCCGTCCGTTGGTTGAACTGCCTTGTGATTTGGTAGATGCCATGGCTAGATCCTCACCCGGTGATGGACTTGATCAGCAGTTCAGTGTAGTTCTGCCGGTGTCCCTGGGTCTTTTTGTAAGTTTTCTTCGATCGCTTCTTAAAAACGATAATCTTTTTGGCCCGGTCGTGCGTCAGAATCTCGGCGGTCACGACGGCGCCGTTGACGATCGGATTGCCGACTTTGATTCCAGCGTCCGAGGCTACCAGAAGTACTCTTTCCAAAGACACTTCTTCGCCCTTTGCCTGAGGACGAGACTCGACTTTCAACCGAGTTCCCTGCTCTCCACGATATTGTTTGCCGCCTGACTCAACGATTGCGTACATAAGGTGCCTCTTTTTAGGAAAATTGAAGGGTTATATTAGCATGTTGCGCGTCTCGGTACAACTTATCCAAGAGGCGGCAGGCCGACTCTCAATATCGCAGTATTAGCCCGCTCGTAAATTCGAAGCTGCTAAGCAGCGGGTAAAGTCGGCTCGCATAGGAGTTGGCTTCCATGCTGTAGCAGCCTTGACTTCCCGCCTCATCGCAGAAGAAATGCGTGCCTGGAAGGGCCAGGGCAGGAGTCCACCGTCCATCCAGGCGCAAGCCGATATTATCCGTCCAAAGCCACTTCACGCCGCCGCCGATAGATGCTGAAAAAAGCGTTGTCGTGGTTAAGTTCGCTGCGGGTATAAATCGCGTTGCTCCGAGGCCAACGAGAAAGAACGGTTGCCAGGAGCCGGTGTCGAACATATAAAGACCATTCAAATGCAGCTGTTCAACGCGCACGTCAAATCGATCGGGCGGGGAGCCTCCTGAAAGCTGGACTTCGGCGGCGCTGTAAGCGCGTGAATAAGAGAGTTCCAACTCTCCATTTTCTTTGTTTATATATCCAAGCGAAAGACCTCGAAGGGCCACGTTCTTGAAGTCCAAGCGGTCGTTGCGAGGTCCGGCCAAATCTTTCGAACCGTTGAAGGTAAAACCCACGATCGGCGCCAGCTCAACGGTAGCGCCCCAAGCCGCTGACGATCCGCCCACTAGGGCTAGCGACAGGAACGTGGCCGCGATTCTCAAGACGCTCTGCCTCGGCCCGACCAACGACGAAAGATCAAAGACGTGTTCACTCCGCCAAAGGCAAAATTGTTGGACATGACGTATTCGGTTTTTAACGGCCGGGGCTTATCTTGGATGTAATCTAGACGGCCGCAACGTTCATCGACATTTTTTAAATGAAGCGTTGGGGCAAACCATTCCTCCCGCTGCATTTCGATAGACATCCAGGCTTCGAGCGCGCCGCACGCGCCCAGCGTGTGTCCCATATAACTCTTCAGTGAACTAATCGGCATGCGCTCTCCGAAGAGGTGGGCGGTCGCCTGAGTCTCGGCGATATCCCCCAAGTCGGTAGCGGTGCCATGGGCATTGACGTAGCCAATATCGGATGGAGAAAGTTTGGCGTCGACGAGCGCCAAATGCATGGCCGCCTCCATACCCTCGACGCAGGGATTAATAATGTGGACGCCGTCGCTGTTCGTCCCGAAGCCAACCAGTTCCGCGAGAATGACGGCGCGCCGGGCCTGGGCGTGATCGAGGTCCTCGAGAATTAGCGTGCCCGCGCCCTCGCCGATCACCAAGCCGTCACGACTTTTGTCAAAGGGACGAGGCGTGGACGTGGGATCGTCATTCTGAGTCGACGTGGCGTACATAATGTCAAAGACAACACTCGCGGCCAGGTGCAATTCTTCCGCGCCGCCGGCAATCATCACGCGCTGATACCCGTTTTTGATCGCCTCATAGGCGTAGCCGATTCCTTGACTGCCGGAAGTGCAGGCGGAACAGGTCGTAATCGTTCGACCTTTGGTTTTGAAGAACTGACTCAAATTGGCGGCGCAGGTATGACTCATCAATTGAATGTACGTGTAGGGGGAGAGCCCTTTCAGGCTTTGACGAATGGAAAGGCTGCGAAAATATTCTTCGACCGCCGGTGGAGATCCTTCCGTTGAGCCATAGGCGACTCCACAAGATCCATCCGTCAGCGACAGATGGTCTAAAAGCCCCGCCTGCCGAAGGGACTCCTGGACGGTATAGGCGGCCATGAGAGACACTTTTCCCATTGTTCGGGTTTTCTTTCGTTCCCATTCGACGGGCGATTTAAATTTCACCTTGGCCGCGAGATGGCTTTGAAGACCTTCGCAGGCCGCCCATTCGGGCATCGCAGAGACGCCTGACTTCCCGGCTCGCAGGTTCTTCCGCACGGCAGCCCAGCCTGTTCCGATGGGCGAAATACCGGACATTCCCGTCACAACAACCCGGCGGATCACAAAATTCCTCCATTGACGGAAATGACCTGCCCCGTGATGTACCCGGCTCCTTCGGAACATAAGAAGGCAACGACGGCCGCGACTTCCTCCGGACGACCCAGACGGCGCATGGGAATGGTGGGAAGGATTTCCTCGCGAACTTCCGGCGTGATTAAATCCGTTTCAATTAAGCCGGGTGCGACGCTATTCACAGTGATTTGCCGCTTGGCGAGCTCTTTGGAAAGGGCCTTAGTCGCGCCGATGATTCCCGCCTCGGCGGCACTGTAGTTTACTTGTCCGCGATTGCCCGCCACACCCGAAAGCGAGGACAGGGTCACGATTCGACCTCCTTTTTTAAGATGAATCATTGGCATCACGAGAGGAACCAAAACATTGTAGAACGCATCTAAGTTGGTGCGCACTACGCGGTCCCAATCGTCTCCCGTCATCGCCGGAAAGGGATTGTCGGCGATGACTCCGGTGCTGCACACGACACCCCAGAACGCACCGTACTTATTCACGTCCTCTTCCAAGGCCCCTCGCGTTGCCTGCCGATCGGTCACATCGAATTGAAGGAGTCGCG
>JBBQYF010000246.1:0-3843 GCA_038208955.1 Elusimicrobiota bacterium | reverse complement strand
GAACTTCCCAGGGTCACGGCCCACGGCAGAGTAAGCTGGAAAAGCTACCGACTGCGTCATCGGTCCCAGAGCTGTGTTCGGCAGCGAGGCCAAGTAATACGCCTGACTGAGATTTCCGAGATACCCTTTTCCCCACCAGGTTCCGATTGCCAAAAATGGAACGCGAAAAAAAACAATTTCGGCAGAGCGCGAAAACCAGAATTTCATGGCTTCTTTGAGTACGGTGATCGACTGCTGGCGTGTGGACGTCCGTCGAAATCGAAAGGGACATGCCGCCATGCAAAAGATAAAAATTAAAAAGGACGGCGCCGTATCACGACACAAGAGCGCCCACATACCGGCCTTTTTCAACGCTAATATCACAGCCAGCAAGGTTCCCGTTAAAATCGACCCAACGTTAAGAATCATACTTGACCGGAATTGGAACTCCCGTTCGAAAGTAGCCAGCTGGAGCGACGACATCATCTGGGGCGTCTGCGCAATGCAGAGCACGGCGAACACGATGGCTTGCGTTCCTTGCCCTTTCATCCAGAACCACCCTGCTCCCAATAGGCCCGCCAATGAGCAAAAGGAGCTGAGAATGAAACAGGCGACCCATGCGGCATCATAATCCGTTTGGCTGCCTTCGCTGCGTACATAGGCCATAGCGATGGGCAAGACAAGGAAAAGACAAAGGGTGGACTGTAGGGATACCAGGAAAACATACGGACCGTAAGGGTTCGGCCCAAGCGTTCGGGCGATCAAGATGTTGGCACCAAAGTTCACGACAAACTGCAGGTAGGACAGTCCAACTGACCAAATTCCACCGCGTATGATCTTCGTGCGAAGCGAAACGTCTGTCACGATGCGAGCGGCGGGGTGCGGCGTGCGAGAGCCGCTTCGTACTGTCCGATCATTCGTTCCCCGTAATGGGTCCAAGTAAAATGATCCAAAATATTTTGTCGTGCGGCGGCGCCCATCCCGGCCAAAGCTTGTTGATGTTCGTAAGCATAGACAATTTTTTCTTTCAACGCGATCATATCACGCGGCTGCACGATAAATCCGTCTACCCCATCGCGGACGATGTCTTGGCCTCCCGTCTGTGAGGTGCAAATAACCGGCAGGCTGCAAGCCATGGCTTGTAGCAACGTCATCGCCATCCCCTCCTCCAAACTGCAGAGACAATAGACGGACGATTGGGCGTAATATTGATGCAGCGTAAACTCCGGAAAGGCGCCCCATACTTTTACGGAGGAGGAGGCGTAGCGCTGAAGAAACGGCTTAATCTCATCCAAGACAGGTCCGACAAACCACAGTTCAGCGTCCGGTAAGCGCAACTCGGAAAATGCCTGCAACAAATAATGCACGCCCTTGCGGACGCTGAGGGCGCCACAATGAATGATTCGAAATACCGAGTCCTTTTTTTTCCCCGGCGCGAAGTGGGTTAAGTCCACCCCGTAGGGTACGCGCAGGAGTTTACTCGCTGGAATGCCTTTGCGGATGAAACTCTGTTCGACGTGAGTTGATGGAATACTAATGTAATCGGCCTGCTGGTACTCGCGTTTTTCTTTCTCGCACGTCGCGCGGTCGACTCGCGGCGGGCGTGGCAAGCCTAAACGGTCGAATTCTTCGGCGATCGTCTCATCTTGCACCTCGATATGCGTGGACCCACGTTCAACGATGGCCAGCGCGCCCAAGCGTTGAGCTTTTTTTATCGAGTGCTCCGAACACCCACTCCAACCGACAAAAATATCGCTGTCGCGGGGAATGCAGCGCGCGGCCAAATGGTCGAAGACATCCAGCAAGGCTTGCGGCGAATTTCCTTTAAGTTTACGGACGGCTCGGTCGAGGACTTCAAACCACCACATCGAGCTGATGCGAAATTTGGGCACGTCGTACTTGATGGCCTCGAATTGCGGATAGGTCGTAATCAGCTTTTTGAGATGACCATGCCGGGCCAGTTGGCTGGCGAGATAGAAGGCATGAAAACGGGATTTAACGGCGATGCAAACTTTCACGATGGCTTGAAACGGGACATTTCTTGGACACAACCAATCAACCCGGCTAAACGACCATGATAGCTGTAATCATCCCGCAGACAGCGCTCTCGTCCTGCGGCCGCGATCGCGGCACATTCTTGCGGATGGGCCAAGTAGTAACGTACTCGCTCGAGCAATTCATCGTCGGAGCTAAAGAAAACGGCTTCGCGCCCGTCTTCAAACAGCCGAGCGTGCTCCGGCGTGCGTTCGGCCATCATAAATCCCCCGCAGGCTGGGATCTCCATCGTTCGGCCGGTTTGTTGATCTCGGTTTATTTTTCGGAGGAAACAGAGATTAATATCGGTCGAACAAATCGCTTTGCAATATTCCAATCCATCCGGCGTAAATTCCACCGGCCGGCATTCAACACGTAGGTTGGGGTGCTTCCGGGTACAGTTTTCCCACCCATTGCCCCAGACTCGCACGGCCACGCCTTGGCTGGCTAGGAATAACATGGAACGCGCCCGTTCGGGTTCATAGGATCCGATAAACCCAACGGCGCCTCCTAACCGTTCGCGGTCCTGCAACGTCACGGCGACCGGTTTGTGCCGGCTTCGGTCGTAAGAATTATCAAAGGAAACTACCCGGCGAGCGCCTAGTCGGGGAAGTTCGTTCGGAGCGGCGTTATAGGACTTGGTCGTAAAAACGATATCGTAGAACTTTAGCGCGCGGGTAAATGACCAGGTCCGGTTATGCCATGCATACATATCGTCCTCGGCGTAGGAAACAAGCACGGTCGAAGGAGCGTAAGCCTTAATGCGCCGCAGGAGCCCGGGTCGAACCATATTCCCTTTGTAGATCCACACCACATCCGGCCGTTCGGAGAGAACAGTCTTCCAAATTCGTTCGTTGACTTGACTGTCGTCGCGTAATACTCCCAACTTCCAGAGAACCCGGTGCATGATCGTTGTTTTCTTCGGGAATCCGTAGGCGTCCAGCCCTGAACTGTAAGGGACGGGCACCAGCGTATGACCAAGATCAGGAAAGGCCTGCAGCAGTGCATTTTCGCGCGCGGTATGGTGAAAATCGGCCACCAGCAGAATTTTCACCGGCGCACCGTCTGCAACGCATTTCGCAAGCCTTCAACATCGGATTCAAAATTCCATTCGCTGATCATCTGGAGACTCAAGGCGCCCATGGTTACCGTCAGCCCGGGAGTATCGATAAATGACTGTAAACAACTCCTCAAAGCCTCGATATTGCCCGCTCGGTACACGTATCCATTTTGACCGTCGCGAACTAGATCGGCGGCCGCCCCCACCTCGTCACTGACCACGACGGCTTTGCCGGCATTCATCGCTTCGTTGAGAACAAGCCCCCAAGGTTCATAAACTGAGGGCATCACAAAAACATCGCCGAGGGCGTAATAGGCCGGCAACTCGGTTTGATTTCTAAATCCGGTAAAGATAACGGACGTGGTAGCCAGCTCCGCCACACGTTTTTCAAGACTTACACGTTGCTCTCCATCACCGACGAAAACCAGCATGGCGCGGGGAGACAATTTTCCGCCGGACGAAAGACCCTGAAACGCCTCCAGTAAATCTTGCGGGCGTTTGCGCGTCGTGAGTTTGCCGACGTAGAGAAAGACCAGTGAATCCTGCGCTATACCCAATGCCGCTCGCAAGGTCTGGCGCTCCGGAGCGGCCAGCGCGGATTTTTGCTGAAAAAAATTGTTGTCCACCGCGTAAGGCATTCGATAAATGCGCGAGCTCGCGATGCCAAAGCCTTCGTAGTAGTCTTGGTTTAAACGCCCGATCGCCAGAAAACCTTCGCAAAGCCCACTCACGCCCATAAAAAAAAGACGTTTCAAGAAACCCTTAAGGCG
>JBBQYF010000245.1:0-3882 GCA_038208955.1 Elusimicrobiota bacterium | reverse complement strand
GGCCTGCCTATTGCTCCGGCTGGGATTAAAGCAGGACGGCGCGCTACTGGGCACCGCTTTATTTCTTTTTCATCCCGCGCAGGTGCAGACCGTTGCATGGGTGACGCAGCAATCCGGCCTCATCAGCACGTTTGGCGTTCTCTCGGCCCTGCTCCTGCTAATGGAAGGGCCTCGCCAACGTCTCTGGCTCGGAGGGCTTTTAGTTGCCTGCGCACTGCTGGCGAAAGAAACTGCCTCGGTGTTTCCCGCCTTGCTGGCCGCCGTCGACGTCTACCGTCTTTCCATGGTCCCGGCAATTCCTCACCGTTGGAGACGCATGACGATCAAGCACACCGTCGTTTGGGGCCTCGTCGGACTTTACTTAAGCGCGCGCCATCATTTTTTGGGTCATTGGTCGCAGCGCGCCGGCGATCCTCGGATTCTTTCCGATGATATCGCCCACGGCTTGATGGCGCTTGCCACGTACGCTGGGAAGACATGGATCCCCATGGGACTTCGTCCGAGTTACGATGTTCCCGATATCCGCTGGGGGCCGTTGATCGCTGGCAGTCTCGTATTGGCCTGTTTGTGCGGCGCCATACTTTTTTGGAAGCGCCGCCCGGCGCGCGCTCTGGCGGCGGGGTGGTGGTTCGCCGCTCTCTTTCCTGTTCTTCAAATATTTCCCATTCGAGCTTTTCTGGCCGACCGCTTTCTCTATTTACCATTGATCGGCGTGGCTTGGGCGACCGGATATCTGACAAAAGGATTTTTTCGGCGCACCGTGATTGTATTGTGGCTCCTGGCTTTAACCGTCAAAACGGTCTGTGAAATTCCGCGTTGGCGAACCGAAACCAGCCTGTGGGCGATGGGCGTAGAACGCGAGCCGACGAATGCCTTCGCTCAGGCCTGTTACGCGGAATCTTTAACGGATCCCTCGGAGGCAGAAATCCATTGGCGTCGGGTCCTCGTAAATCGTCCATCGCCCGGTGTCTATTTCGCGGCCGCTAATAATTTATCGATCGTTTACCGCCAGGAACGTCATTGGAAGGCAGCCCTGTACTGGGCAAAAAAAGCGGTGTCCATTCGCCCCGACAGTCCGGAGGCGCTCTTTGGTTTGTTGGCCGCTCAAGCCGGAATAGGAAAAGTCTCCCCTTCGTTGTACGAGCAATTACGTCATGATCCGAGAATTCCGGCCGGGCTTATCGACCGGACGGTTAAGAACCGATAAGGGATGGGGACGCTTTGCCGTTTTCGCACTTAAACATAGATCATTTTTCGAGTCATCCCCCCGTCGACGACCAAGTTATGCCCCGTTATAAATCCCGCGGATTGCCGAGAAGCTAGGAACAAGCAGGCCTGGGCGATGTCGTCGGGTTCTCCGACACGTCCGACGGGGTGCTGTCGATGATCGATCGGGCGCAGCCGTGGCTTCGTCGGCTTCCTCTTCCAGGATGACGTATCAATCCAGCCCGGACTGACGCAGTTTACCCTGACGCCCCGCGGACCCAGCGTAATGGCGAGGGAGTGCGTGAGCGCCACGATTCCGCCCTTTGAGGCTGAATAAGGATCGGTCTCGGGTTCGCTCATCAAGGCGCGAGAGGACGCAATTTGGATGATGCTTCCCCGAGACCGGATTAACGCCTGAGCAAAAAGCTGGGAACATAAAAAATAGGATGTGAGGTTGACGGCTAAAATGCGCTCCCATTCGCGCGTCGGTCGCTTTAGAAAAGGTTTCCCGAAAGAGGTGATCCCGGCATTATTTATTAATACATCGATGCGCCCGTATTTTTTTAAGACCGCCCTGGCGAACCGGCGAACCTGTGCTTCTCGCGCCAGATCCGCTTGGACGAAGAAAACGTCGAGGCCTGCGTTCTTTAATTTTTGCTCCCAATATTGTCCCGCCGTTCGGTTGACATCGCAAAATGCCACGAGTGCCCCCGCTTGCGCGAAACGATGCACCAAGCAAAGTCCAATTCCTTGAGAACCACCCGTGACCACGATGACGCTGCTCCGAAATGTGTTTTCGATCATGCACACTCCCACGGTCTTGGATAACCAGCCCGATCACAAATTTTGGCCAACGAGGCTAGGGGTACGTCGACGATACTGGGTCGTGGGGGTGTATCCGCAGAACGTCTAAATCTGAGGGCTTCCAAGGGCGTGCGAGTGGGTATGGCAAATCGAGGCAATCGTTTGGGCGTTAAACGCGGAACCGTGCGGATCATACGAATAGGCACAGAACAAGCAGAACGGATACATAAAGCTTAGACGATTCCAAAAACCTTCTAATTCCAAAGCCGCGCAGTTGGAACCGCGATGCCACAAAAGATTGACCATTTCCCCGTAGGCGCGCACTTTTCCGTATTTTTTAGATAACTCACCCACCAATGCTCCAACCGTTGCTTCAAAATGCGTCCAGAAAACTTGCCCATTCTGCGTAAACCGGAGGAGCATCTCTTGAGCGTCCAGGCAAATGAGCCTTCCCGATTGTTCGAGCGCCACGACAGATAAGCCCCGCTTGGATAATTTCTCGCGGAAAAGCTGAAGGTGTGCAGGCGTGGCAATAATTACAACGGCTTCATTACCGAGCAGTCCCGGCTCCGCAAATTTTGCTACATTCACCGCGAGTTGAGATTCTTCCTGGTAAAACTCTACGATGTGTTGGCGGACAGGGGCAGCGTCAAGAACGTGAGTTGATATGGATGTGTGCTCAATTTGCATTGTAATGCCCGTCTGTTAATTATGACTCTATCGGGTTAGACTCGTAAATGGAGATTTCGTTACAGCGCTAAAATACTACTATTTTGGAGATGACTTCCCGAACGAGTTGCCGTTATCTGGTCCTTGCCATTGTGTTGGCGGCAAGAAGCCTTTATAGCGCAGCCATCTCCAATGCTGATCAAACGGTCTCGATCCGGTTTCAAGAAAGCTATGCGGGTATCCATCAGGCCGAATTTTCCGATCTCTTATCGCAGGTCAAAACCATTTTGCCCGCCGCGTTAGCCTACATTACAGGCCAATGGGGGTTACCAAACACGCTTCATTCTCCGTTAACGGTAACGATCACGGACGTCCCATCGGCCAACGCCGGCCGGCCTTTAGCCGCTTATGTGCGGTCGGTACGTTACGGCAATGAGCTGCGGCAAGTTCTAGTGGTCGATCTTCAGCATCATTTGCTCTACCCGGGCGAGAATATCGACAACCTCCTCTACCATGAGATGGCCCACGCGATTCTGCAGGACGCCGTCGCGGGTCCCACCGCCGCTGGGATTCCGCAATGGTTCAATGAAGGGCTTGCTCAAAGCGTTACCACGGAGGGCCGCGACCGTACGGCGGATGATTATAAACAATGGGGACATTCCGATGCGCGGGCCGTCATCTGCGATTTGAACGGAAACGTCGACGCCTTTTATCACGGCGAGTATAACTTTGGTTGCTATACCCAGTACTATTTGGCGGTTCAGCGGCTGATCGTTCTCGGCGGCAAAGATACTGTTGTGAAGATTATTGCAGCATTACATGCTGGCGCTCCATTGCCGGAAGTCGTCCAGCAAGTGGCGTCGCTAGATTGGGTCGGTCTTCAATCCGACATTCAACAATATACGCGCGATATTTTTGCTGGGAATAAGCCGATTCCTTGACCCCAACTCGCAAAGAAATAACATGGTAAAATCCGAAAATTGGCAAGTGATTATTCTCGGCGGCGGCGCCGCGGGTTTTTTTGCGGCCATTGCGGCGGCTGAAAATCATTCCAGGGTTCTACTCCTCGAGCGATCGGGCCATTTGCTAGCCAAAGTCCGCATCTCCGGGGGGGGTCGTTGCAATGTCACCCACGCCAGCTTTGATTCCTCCCGGCTCGTAACGTTTTATCCGCGCGGTTCAGCAGAACTCCGCGGGCCGTTC
>JBBQYF010000244.1:0-3921 GCA_038208955.1 Elusimicrobiota bacterium | reverse complement strand
TGTGAGGACATTACGCGATGACTCCCTGGGCCCCTTGATTGGGCGCTTACTGGCGGCAGTAGAGGATCCCTCTTACCACCGGACCATGCTGGAAATCCTGGCGGCAAACGATATCGATTTTGTGGCGGGGTCTCCGCAGATGCTGGCTAATCTGCTGGAACAGATCGAAGATCCGCAAGCCGTCCAAGCCGCTTTTAAAGCGCTGGCCAACATGCCCGCGTTCCAATTATTGGGACCGCATGCGACCCAGTTGCTTCTGAGTTTAGTCCAACTACCCGGCGATCGCGCGCTCGCCTCACGCCTTCTGATCAACAGCCGACTTCCGGAGTCCGCGCGACCGAGCGTGCTCGAAGGTCTTATGGACGATATCGCGCTGGCCGCTTCCCAAAAGGACGAGTCCAACCGCGCCACCGCTTCCACTCTTTTGGATCAATTGTCGGCGCGAGTTGATTACGGGCGCTCAGTGGTCGAACTTTGGCTTACAGGCCTTAGTCACCGCCATCGCGTCGCCGCCCTGGATCGCATGACAACCATGAATCCCGAATTTTTGCGCGCCATACCCGGAGTGGAAGGGTCATTGCGCCGCGCGCTTGAAGATCCCGACATGCGCGGGCCCGCGCAGACAATTCTGGGTCAATTGAATAAGCATGCGTCGGTAAGTCCTCAAAATTCCAATGGTCCCCTTGCCGCGTCCTCGCCCTTTGGATGGCGGAGAACTTGGGCCGAGGCTTCGCAGGCATTAGGGGATTTACTATCCCCCGCCACGCCGGGAGAAAGACCTTTCGTCCAGGCTCAACGCGAGGCCGCTTAATCGTCGTCTGTTTCAGTTGATGTGAAAAACCGGCAACTCGTAAGACCTTTTCATGCGCAAAATCCACCGGGGGTATCTTTGACTATTAAACACCGTCAAAATTGAGCCTTGGGTATTTAAATAATAACAGCCCAAAAAATGCTTGCAATTTTCCGACCTTTGTGGTATACTTAATATGTCACACCAAAAAATTAAACGCCACCCCGGCCCGCTCTGAGCCGGGTTTTTTATTGCCCAATTATTCCTGCCTGGTTCCCCTCAGTTGATATCATGATGTATGCGGGTGGTGGTTCACAAATTGGCCCATTTTATTGCGCGTTACCCACGCGCGGCGTTCGCGATGGTGGTGGGCTATGTCGTCCTCTCATTTTTCGAAATCATCCCGATCATTGAAATCGCCACGGACTTTATCGTAATTTTGTCGTACGTCCTCTTGCGCAATTATGCGGGTCGTCACTTTCGTTCCAAGACAGCAGAACCATTAAATTAAAAGGAGAATGATCTTGGTGGCCTCTAAAAAATCGCGCAGCAACCGTAAAAAAAGTTCGCCGAAGAACATCGTGGGGAAAAAGAAAAAAGGCCCTTCCCGCTCGAAGAAACCAATCCACGCTTCAAGGGAGGCGTCGATCCAAATGGAAAAAGGTTGGGAGTAATTAACGGCTACGAGACCAATAAATGGTAAAAAAAAAGAGACACCATCCCTTTCAGGATTGTCTCTTTTTTGTTATCTGGTCGAAGTGGTTTAGCGGTGCTGGTGCTGGATGTGAGGTCGCGCCAACAAAAACCCGCGCGCTACCAAGGCCATTCCAGCAAAGAGTCCGCATAAGGTAATAAAGTCCATAGTTGGTTTCCTTGATTCGAGTGTAACGGCCGATTGTTAAGATAGGGTGAACGGAATGTTAAATTTGGATGAACAGACACGAATGAGCCAGCGGACCCATTCATGACTACTTCTACCCCTGGCAAGCCTCAGCTGAAGCGCGTGTTGGGCCTTTTTTCCTGCACGATGCTTGTCGTCGGAAACATGATCGGCGTGGGAATTTTTACGACGCCGGGCCGGATTGCGACCCTCCTCCCCACCTCGGGACTGGTTCTGCTCGTTTGGGTGCTCGGTGCGTTTTTGGCCATGGGCGGCGCCCTATCCTATGCCGAGCTGGGAGCGGCCTATCCCGAAGCCGGGGGAAATTATGTGTTTCTTCGCGAGGGATATGGACCCCTTTGGGCTTTTCTTTACGGCTGGGCGGCGGCGCTGATTACGCAGTCGGGAACCGTCGCGATTTTGGCGGTCGGATTTACGAAGTACGCCGGGATTACGTCGACAATGCATGTTCAGCTTTGCTCGGTCGGTCTTATTGTATTCTTCGGCGCGCTCAATTATCTCGGTGTAGAACTGGGCGCGGGCGCCGTCGACGTGATCACCTTTCTCAAGATTTTGTCGATCGTCTCGCTCGTTATTGGCGGCACATTTTTCGGGCATGGATCCTTTTCCCACGCCCAACCGTTGATTGGCGCGGGTCATGGCTGGTGGATTGCCGGAGCGCTCGCCAGTGCCTTAATTCCTGTCATGTACACCTACAGCGGTTGGAACGCGACCGTCTATGTCGGCAGTGAAGTAAAAAATCCTGCGCGCGTGATTCCTTTGTCTCTTTTGGCCGGCGTATCACTAACCGCGGTGCTGTACCTGATTTTAAATCTCTTGTACATTTACGCGATGCCGGTTCGGCAGATGCAAGGCGTCATTGCGATCGGCCGCACGGCATCCGAAGCCATGTTTGGGCCTGCCGCGGCGCGATTATTGTCGGGGATGATTGCGTTTTCCGTCTTGGGATGTTTGAACGCCACCTTGCTCACAGCCCCGCGGATACCCTTTGCCATGGCCCAAGATGGCTATTTTTTTAAACGCTTCGCCCATGTTCATCCCCGCTTTCGCACGCCCGGCGCTGCCATCGTGCTCGTCACGCTCTGGGGCGCTGTCTTGGCTCTCTGGGGTGGTATTGATCACAAAAACTTTTACCGTTTGCTCGACGACTATGTGACCGTTCCGAGTCTGCTGTTGAATGCGCTAACCGTCAGCGCCCTCTTCCGACTACGGAGCACGCGCCCGGAACTGCCCAGACCCTATAAAGCTTGGGGTTATCCCTTGCTTCCCCTGAGTTTTATCGTCATCATCGTCTGGATGGTCATGAACGAATTTCGGCAGGATCCGCGGGCGGCACTCGCCGGGATCGTCATGGTGACCGCGGGCTTACCCTTTTATTATTACTTCAAGAGACAACACAAGCGCGATGAATGAACTGATCGGTTTCTTCGTCAGTGTGTTTCTATCCGCCTTTAGCTCGGCCGCGGCCAAACCCGTTAGCCCCGATGCGGCGATGGAAATCCAATCGCCCAAAGCCGCGCCCGCGAAGCTCTATTACAATTTTGAACATGATGCGCCGGGTACGGTCCCGAAGGGCTGGCGCATGGAAGTCATCGGATCGGGCGCCCAGACAAAATGGGAAATCAAAACGGACTCGCACGCTCCGTCCTATCCGAATGTTCTGGCGCAAACGGGTCATACCGATGCCGGTCCAAATTTCGCGGCGCTATTCCTCACCGATGAACCGTCGCTCCAAGATGCCGATATCAGTATGAAGTTCAAAGCAGTATCGGGGGAAACGCAGGGCGGGGGAATGGTTTACCGTTATCAAGATCCCCAAACCTACTATGTCCTCTGGGCGGACGCCAACAACGATATGCTGACGCTCTTGCGAAATTATAAGGGAAAATTAAAATCAATCGATTCCAAACAGGTGATTATCTCGGCTAACATCTGGCACCCGCTACGGCTGATTTTTCTCTTAAACACCTACCGCGTTTATGTCGATGACGAAATGGTGATGGCCGGCAAGGATAAGCATATTCTCACTTCGGGACGATTTGGACTGGTCACCCGCCAAGACGCCGGTACCTATTTTGATGACGTTGCTCTCAGCCCCGTCCAAGCCATTACCGCGCCAAAAAAACCTTAATCGTTGCCAAACGGCAACCCAAAACGCTAGTATGGACTATGGGGACCGAAGATCAGCTTTATTTAGAAGGCGTTAAAGTTGTTCGCGATCCTACCGCTA
>JBBQYF010000243.1:0-3982 GCA_038208955.1 Elusimicrobiota bacterium | reverse complement strand
CAAAAAGCTTTTCATCATGTTCGGTCCTTTATTGGTGTGTCACCGACCAATGCCGTGAAACCCATTATGTTCCAGTCCCTCGTTAATGCATGCGCGCGCGCAATAGTGCTGTCGATTATGGCGTATTCATTGTCGGCATCGGCTGCCAGAATCTCGAGCACCTTCTTCCATACGAAATCCGCTAATTGAAGACAGGCTCTAGTTGATTCGAAATATGAGAGAGATCATGAGCCACGTGACGCCACCCCAAACGGAAATAATTGTCAGGGCAAGCAGTGTGGCGTCGTATTTCGTTCGGCTAAATTTCAGGCGCACCGGGCGCCGATCTTCAGCTTTGGCCCACGCTCAACTAAAAGTCCGCGAATGCTCATGCTTCTGCAAACTTTCGACCAATGAGGACGCGGGCGCCTTCAGGACCGACCCGCTCGTCGTGCGGATGGCCTTGTGCGACTGAGAAAACCTGTCCCGCACGGTACGTCATTGGCTGGCCATCCTGAGTGACCACGAAGCTGCCCGAGAGAATAAGCCCGCGGATTGCGAAGGGATGTCCGTGGGGCCCTTTGCCGGGTCGCGGCTCCAGGTCTTCGGTCGCTATTTCGGTGTAACCATCGGCTTTAAGTTCCGCCTCAAAATCTTTCTCATTCATCGGAATGCTCCAGCATAAGCACTTATTTTACTTTCGGCGCGAACCGGGTTCCATTGTTTACGGGTGCTCTTTAGGCGCCGATGATTTTAGCCCATCAATCGCCCGCGTGTCTCCTTCCTCGTCAACCAAACGTCGCAGCTCTGGATCTGTGCGATGTTTCAAAGTGTGCAGTCTTCCCTCGACCGCCGCTTCAGTTCGCTGGAGGGTTTTCGCGATCAATGCTCTAGACGCCCCGCCCGCAATGAGGTCGAGCAGCGTTTTTTCGTCGTCGAGCGTCCAGTTTTTATTATTCCGGGGCATCACGACCTCAATCTGATCGGAAAACGATTTCCTCCAGAATAAAGTTCCGATCCGTCCGCGATCATTTCGGGAATTGTCCCGTCTGCGGGGCCTATCTCGACATGCGAGACCTCGGGCAGATGTTGGCGCATATCCATGACGCGGATATCGAGATCGGCGAAGGTCCGGAGCCGCCGGCGCGAGAGCGGACACAGTAAACCGGCATCGGTTTCGGCGACGCCATCGGCATCGACGCCGGGCTTGGTCATTGGTCCCTCTTGAGCTTACCGCGTCCCCAATGTGCGTCCTTGCGTGACGGATTGAACACGCGCTCGACACCACTGTTGAGAGCCTGCATGAACCCGATGCGCGCGAACATGGTTGGCCCGTCGTGTTCGGCAACGAGAAGCAACGCCTCCATTGCGGCCTGCCATTCTTCGGCATCGTGTTCTGACTTGGGCAATTTGGTGATGTAGTTCGCGGCGTCGCGAAGCGTTACCAGCGGTTCGCCCTTCGGCAAAGGGATTGGTTCGTCAAAACGGCGAGACCAAGACAGAACGCAAACTCCAAAATGTTTCACAGCCGTCAATGGTTCAACAAAGCCGCACTAAGCCTTATTGACGATTTGATACCCGTTAGCAGCGAGGTCCAGCAATATGGCCTTGGTGATGTGCGCACTCTGATCGGCCGCAATCCAATCGTAATCTAAATTTGGACCACCGTCGCCCTCAGGATATTTGACGAAAGCCGTATGAATGGCATTCGTGATTAGTCGTTCTATTGCATTGACGGGCATTTTTGGCTCCTGCGTTCTCCAATAACATACTCTGAGATGAGGGAACGTCATAGAGCCGTCGCGGTTACGCAAATCACCCAGCACGAGAGTCGAACTGAAATGACCGGCGATCAATCCAGGCTTCTCACGGTAGGCAACAGGGTTTGTTGGGGTGGCACGTCATCCGATCTTGGCACGGTGACTGAAACGAACTGGGCGGGCGTAACCATCAAATGGGATAATGGCGACGAGCAAGCCTTTCTTCACAACGACATGGCGCAAATTGAACGGGGGCCGGTGAAAGTTTGAGGGCATTACCAGGAGAACGCTGTTTGGGGAACCTTAAGTTTCTTCAGTCAAGATAACCGGCCATGAAAGTATGCTCGCCCTAGCAGCCGGTTGGATCGCCTTCTATCTGGCGGATCAGGCTATCTATGACGGCCACCATGTTCGGCTGTTAAGCGGGTTTGTTAGGCCGTTGGCGAGGGGTTCGGCTTCCGTTCTTAAACATCCCAGTGAGATTCATACCTAGCGCCGCGCCTGTATGTTGAACGTCTCACCGGATTTGCTGTCAGCTCAGATTTTAGTTTTATGCGTCGTTTTCGGATTATGGTCGTGAAGAAAGGTCGCAAGACTTTCTCGAAGACTGTCATCTCCTGCGGTGGCCTCTTCAAAAAAGCGCTCTTGCATTTCGCGGGGCAATTTGGCCCATAGGCGAACGACTGCGAAGCCAAGCGCATATTCGAAATGGTGTTCATCGTCGTCGGCAGCCATTAACTTCATCCGTGTTGTTTGTTTCAGTTCATCCTAGGCGAGCGGCGTTAGCCGCGACGTGCTTACGATACATGTCAATCACGGCCGCCGGATTTCCACCACCAACGAGGACCGAGCGGGCTTCAAATAAGGCATCAATCTTTTCCTTGACCATCAAATGGCTTTCGGTCGCCGCTTCATGGCCGCCACGGGCTATTTTCCACAAACGCATATCGATCACATTGCTGGCTTCAACGGCTAGCATCATGGCGGGATACCAAGGAAAGAATAGCACGGCGTATCTCCTGCAGTGGATGTTGCGCCTGCTAACACAATCATGGCCAAATGGTTTCACTTGGGAATCTAAGCTCAGCGCCATTAGGAACTAAACGATCACGGCTGCATTTATGTTTCGAGGCCGTCACCCGCCGTTAACTACGGCGCCTGTCGCGGATAGCCAAAGGTCCTTCAGGCCCGCTGTTCAAAACACGCGCACGCGCGGATAGCCAAAGGTGGCGGCCTCATTTTCATGGATGAATGCTGCCCCGCTCTTTTCTTTTCCTGAGCCTGCGGGGGCGTACTTTGCAAAGAGTCCACAATGGAAAAGCCAACCAAAGAACAAATTATTCACCGCGCATATGAACTCTGGGAGCAGAACGGCAAACCAGAGGGCAGAGACGACGAGTTTTATCATCAAGCCGAGCGCGAGCTGCATGACGCGCAAGAGCGTGGCGATTCGGCGCAACGCCAGTCCTGACCAGATGCGCACATTGGACGGAAAGTTACGTGCTGTCAGTCGCCCGCGAACCGGGTCGGTTGAGGCGGGGTCATTTTGGTCTCCGCGCAAACTGCACGCGAATGATCTCAGCTTCAATTTTGGTACGATCCGTTGCGCCGGGCAAAACAATATCAGGCTCCGCGACCTTAGAAAGAGTCGGACAAAACTCGGCGTTTTTCATCCAGTGAGTCCCAGCCAGCTCTACGCAGGGGCCTCCAATGATTTGCCATTTTTGGCCGGTTGATTTTACCGCTGTCGAGCAATTTGGGCATTTTGTCTGCATAGTACAGATATGCGCGTTCGGGTTTAACAAGCAAGCCGTCATCTCCGCCACACTGAGGCGGCCAAATGAAAAGCCGCCATCGGCGTTCTGCCCATGACGGCTTGATATTCACGCTCGCACCATCACAAGCTGGATCAGCATGGTTAATAATTCGTTACGACAGCGCACCATGCGGTGCGCCGGCAGGCGGCAACCAATCCTTAACCCTGACAAAGTGTCACGAGGAACGAGATAATGCGACTTTCATTGTCGTTTTAGAAAACACGATGGAAAGGATTAGACGATGACCGAGGCTGTTATAATTCTGCTGAATATGCGCGGCGGCTGTGCGACTGTCGGGAACAAGGTTCACACGCTCTTTCGCGTCAACAACCGGCGCCCTCGTCAAATCGACACCCCGGAAAAGAGCGATGGCACTGAGGCCCAGGTGGATCGGACTTCAGCGGGCGTTTAGCCGAAGGTATTTCA
>JBBQYF010000242.1:0-4066 GCA_038208955.1 Elusimicrobiota bacterium | reverse complement strand
ACAGCACACGGAACGAAACCGACCTATGCGGAGCCAAAACGCTGAACAAAAAAATAAAATCTCATTTTTTCGCCGAAGCTCATGAAACCCTTGAAAATCAATGGGCCATCCCAAAACTTTTCACGTTATGGGATGGCTGTGTTTATTTTTCTGTGCGTATGTGCATTTGTTACTGGCTGTTTTCCAGTTTACACACCGGGATCGCAGGAGCTAGAAGTTGTTTTTGTTAAATTAATACCGGGGACGAATGATTTGGAAATTACCAAAGGTTCAGAGTATATAAAACCCTTTGAATATGATTTGTTGCGGAAACACGGCGTGCGTGGAAATCTGATTGCGCGTGGAAAAGCTGGGGGAATGGCAGGCAAGGCAGCGCGAATCATGGTGGTAATGTATAAAAATGTTGCCGCGGTTACCGAACTGCGGCAGCCCGATCTTACAAATGGCCTATATTTACAAACCACAAATGGATTTATTCTCTTGCCGGAGAATACGCCAACCATTTCTGAAACTTTTCTAATTAGACCACATCACAATTATTCTATGGGGGATGCGACAGAGTTTGCACTTGATAGGGGATCTCTTATTCAAGCACATACTGCAATTATTTGGACGAAAAAATGGGACGGAAATTAATTTGAGACGTGGCGAATTGGTTGATTAGGGCATCCAGTAGCGTGACGTGTGACATTTATTATCGCGGATCCCTTTTGCATTTTTTTTGCGCTCTTTTGCGGCCAAATTTCCCTTTCCCTTTTTTGTGACTTCTGTGCCTTTTCGTGGCTGATTCCCACCCCACCGTTTTTTCGTGATTTTCCACCGCCAATACCCGCACAATGGCATGGGAGTCATTCCCTCACCGGAATGCCCCTTCGGAATTAACGTCAGTCTATGAGCAACGCCGCCATTCTCGCTTTTATCGCCGCCATCTTTGGCGGCACCCTGGCCTTGGTCGTGGCCTGGCAGGCGCGGCGTTCCCTGGCGCACTGGTTTTTCGCCGCCGGCATGCTCGCGCTCGCCGCCGAGAGCGTTTTCACTTGCCTGAGCCTCAACGCCGGCACAGCCGAACTCGTCGTCCAATCCGAAACCTACAAATTGCTCGCCGAATCTTTCCTGCCCGGCATCTGGCTCTTCTTCACCTTGAGTTACGCCCGCGGCAACGCCCGCGAATTCCTTTCCCGCTGGCGTTACGTCCTCGCCGTCTCGTTTTTAGTTCCCATCGGACTGGCCCTTTACTTCAACGACGAATTGATCGTCCCCCAAAAGATCGGCCCCAATGCCCAATGGGCGCTCGGACTCACCACCTCCGGCTTCGCGCTCAACCTCCTCTTTTTATTAAGCACCGTACTCGTGCTGATGAATCTGGAGCGCACCTTCCGCGCCTCCGTCGGCACCATGCGCTGGCGCATTAAATTCATGATCATGGGCCTCGGCGTCCTGTTCCTTGTCCGCGCCTACACCAGCAGTCAAATCCTCCTCTTCCAACGCATTGACCCCAACCTCCAAGGCGTCGATTCCTTCGCGCTGTTCGTCGCCTGTCCCTTGATTCTGCGCTCCCTGTTGCGCTCCGGCCATTTCGACGTCAACGTCTATCCCTCCCACTCCGTCATTCACAATTCCCTCATCCTCCTGCTCGCCGGAATTTACCTGTTCGCCGTCGGCGTCTTCGCCAACATCGTCAAGTTCCTCGGCACCGACGCCTCGTTTGCCCTCAAGGCGTTTGTTCTCCTCGTCGGTTTGGTGCTGCTCACCATCCTCCTGCTCTCCGACCGCGTGCGACTCTACACCAAACGCTTCGTCAGCCGGAATTTCCAAAGGCCGATGTACGATTACCGCACCGTCTGGCGGCGCTTCACCGAATGCACCGCCTCGCGCACCGATCAACTGGAACTCTGCCGCGCCTCCGTCAGCCTCGTCGCTGAAATTTTTCAAGTCCTCTCCGTCACCATCTGGCTCGTGGACGAAAAAAAGGCGAACCTCATTTTCGCCGCCTCCACTTCGCTCACCGATGCCCAGGGTGCGCAACTCAGTCCCCCCAGCGCCACGGCCGGCGAAGTCATGCGCGCCCTACAAAACCAGCACGACCCCGTGGACATTGATTCCTCCCGCGAGAATTGGGCCGCCGCACTCCGCCGCTCCCACCCAGATGAATTTCACAAGGGCGGCAGCCGCGTCTGCGTCCCCATGGCCGTCGGCGGCGAATTATCCGGCATCATGACCTTGGGCGACCGCGTCGGCGGCCTCCCCTTCATGCACCAGGATTTGGACCTGCTCAAATGCGTCGGCGATCAAGTTGCCGCCAGCCTCCGCAACCTCCAACTCTCCGGCAAACTTTTGCAAGTCAAGGAAATGGAAGCCTTCCAAACCATGTCTGCGTTCTTCGTGCATGACTTGAAAAACACCGCCTCCACGCTCGGCCTGATGTTGAAAAACCTCCCCATTCATTTCAACGACCCCGCCTTCCGCGAAGACGCCTTGCGCGGCGTTTCCAAAACCGTCACCCATATTAATAACCTCATCAGCCGCCTGAGCCTGCTCCGTCACGGCCTGGAAATTCGCCGCGCCGATTCCGACTTGAACGAAGTCGTCGCCAAGGCGCTCGCCGCGCACAAAGGCGCGTTGGAAGTCGAGCTGGTCAAAGATTTCCAAATCCTGCCCAGGATTTCCCTTGATCCCGAACAGTTGATCAAAGTCATCACCAACCTCGTGCTCAACGCCACCGAGGCTGTCACCAAACCCGGCCTGATCCGCATACAAACCAGTCAGCTCAACGGTTGGGCCGTCCTCGCTGTGGCCGACAACGGCTGCGGCATGAGCCAGGAGTTTTTAAACCGCTCGCTCTTCCGCCCCTTTCAAACCACCAAAAAAGCCGGGCTTGGCATCGGGATGTTTCAAAGCAAAATGATCATCGAAGCCCACGGCGGCAGAATCGAAGTCGAAAGCGAAACCGGCAAAGGCACGACCTTCCGGGTTTTGCTGCCGATAAATATTAAATAAAGTCAAAAGCTTTCTGAAACATTTGCCTTTCCCTCCCTAGCCAAAAGCGGGTAAACATCTTCATGTTACCGCAAAACTGCGGTGAAGGTAATTCATATAAAAAACCAAAAATAACAAAAATATTTGCGTAGCTTTGGCTGCGGGCTGCATCGAAAACCGCGAATTTTCCCCTTGCCCAGAGAAACCCCCAAAGCCGTGCCCCAATCGGGCGCGGCTTGGCGTGTTTTCTCTGAAAGGCGCTTCGCGGTGCCTCGATGCAGGGCGCGTTAGGTTCGCGCCCCTGCTTTTTGGCACCTGTCAGTTATGTAATTAAACTAAAAGGGAAATTGAAAACTATAACAAATGTAGCGCTCGCCGTCTTGACGATGATAACAGCGGGAGCAGTATTCGGCCAAACCAACCTTAACTTCAATAATGTTACCGCGACGAGTGAAGGCGCAATCCGGCTGAGCTGGAACAGCACAACAAACGAAGTTTATGAGATTGATTATGCGGATTCTCTGATTGATACCAACACCGGAGCCACAACTTGGTTGCCACTTTATACTGACTATCCTTCTCATGGAACGAATACCTTTGTAACCGATGCTGGAAATTATGATCTTAGCCCGTTTATCGCGCATCCCAAACTCTCGCCCATGCGATTTTATCGTGTTAATTTGGTGGAAACAAATTCGATAGCCACTAATCCCATGGTGTCTGTCACATATCCAACAAATGGAGCTTTCCTATCCGGTGATGTAGTGATGTCCGTATCTTCAAGCACCGGAGACATAATGACCGCCGTTAAACTTTACATAGACGGGCAAGAGCAGTGGGCCAGCAGTGATGGCACAAACTTTGACATCAATACTTGCGAATGGTCGAACGGTCCACATACCGTTTTTGCAACCGCGAAGTCTCAGTCAGGGCTTGAGGGCGTTGCTAATGGCGGCATCATTAGTTACGGCCATTCGGTTTCATCATACGTCGACGTCGCTTTCGATAATCTCATTTACAGCCTCAACCTATCCCAGCCTTTCTTTGAACCTGCGCTTGGACAAACGCAACAGGTAACGGCAGCGTTCAC
>JBBQYF010000241.1:0-4119 GCA_038208955.1 Elusimicrobiota bacterium | reverse complement strand
ACGTTCGAAGACGGTGCGTTGCCGTTTTTAGGTCTCGAAGAAAAAAATCGGTCTTTACTGGGTTGGCCGCAAGTCGCTGTGGTGCGTATGCCCACCGCCAATCAAACAGCCCTCGGGGGATCTATTACGGGCGAAACAGAGTTGATGCCTTCTCCCCATTCCGAACGACATTCTCAAGAAAATTCGGCGATCATGGCTTCCTACGATCCCGCCATGGAAGTATCGCCGCGCGACGAAATTCTAAAACAACATCTGCCGATCTAAACGAAACCTTAAATTTCTCGACGGCCTTCGAGCGCCCGCGTCAACGTTAATTCATCCGTGTACTCAATATCGCCGCCCATCGGTAAGCCATAACCAATTCTCGTCACTCGGGCTCCCAAGGGATGAATTTTCTCGGCTAAATACGTCGCCGTCATTTCTCCCACAAGCGTAGGATCTGTCGAGATGATCACTTCACGCACTTCATCGTCATGAATGCGTCTCAGAAGTTCGGCAATTTTCAATTCTTGCGGTCCAATGCCGTCGAGGGCGGAGAGCGCTCCGTGGAGCACGTGGTAGCGGCCGCGAAAAGCCTTGGTTTTTTCAAAAGCGTCGACGTCCGGGGGATTTTCGACGACACAGATCTGCTGGGGATCGCGGCCGGGATCCGCGCAAATGCGGCAGGGTGTTTCTTCCGTCAGCATAAAGCAGATCGGACAATAAACCACCTGGCGGCGCGCGTCATCGATGGCGCGAATGAGTTGCTGAACTTCGTGGTCGGGCGCGCGCAAAATATAGAACGCGAGGCGTTCGGCCATTTTGGGGCCAACCCCTGGTAATAAGGCCAGTCGCTGACGCAATTGCTCAAGGCTGGAGGATTGGGCAATCACGATGGATTCCGGGAATCGTGCGATGCGACGAGCGCTGTCACTCGCCGGCCTGGTCTTGAGGTCGGATTTTCCCGCGGAATACGCCCAGAACTTTTCGGACTTGCGCGTCCTGAGTGACGGCTGATAGACGCTCTTCGTCGGCCGGCGCGGCGACAACCATCGAATCGGTTTCGCGCCGTTCGCGGGTTTCCTGCACGCAGCGGAGTGCTACCGGTTGCCCCGTAATCTTCACTAATATCTCCTGAATAAATCCTTGGGCACGGATCACGGAGTCCATCGCAAATTTATCGGCGAACGATACGACCCATTCTTTCGGGGTGGTCGATTTCAGGTAAGCGCGTTCCATGTGCGCGGCGACCATCGGCTTTTTCCACAGCTCGCCCAAAAGCTGACGCCAGAGTTGAGCGGGGCTGCTTAAGGCAGGGCTGGGGACTGAGGGAGCAGAATTCAGGACGGAGGATTCAGAACTTGAGGGCGGAGCTATCGTGGGCTTGGCCGTCGGCGCCAAAGCAACGGGTGGCGCTGATAAGACGGAAGAAGAAGCTTGGGGACTTTCTTTTACCGGAACGGATTGTTGGATGGGCGCCGGCTCGCGGGACAGCGGAGGCGATGTGGGTTTTTCCGACTGGGCCCTCAGTCCTGCGCCCTGCGCCCTGCCTTCCAGTTCTTCAATTCTGCGGAGCAGTTCACCCGCATCGACGAAAGGCTGGGTGAGACGCAGGCTGTGCAACTCGAGCACCAGGCGCGGGTTATCGTTCCAGCGCATATCGTCCAGACATTGTCCCATGCCTTTGATAATGTGCAGGACCTCGGGAAGCGTCGCCGAACGGCCCGCGACGACAATGGGCTTAGCGGCGCCTTGCTGGGAAATTTGTTTAACCATTGCCAAGCGCAAAAATTCCCGGAAATCGCGGACAAACTGGGGAATATCCCAGCCCTCGTCTACCAACTGGCGCACCCACTGCAAAACGCCGGCCGGCGTGCGCTCAAGAAGTGCGGAAGCAAACCCTTCGAGAAATTCTTCCGGCAAAAATCCCATGAGCATCTCGACCTGCTTTGTCGTCAGCGCTCCCGATGCATAAGCCAGGGCTTGGTCGAGCAAACTGAGCGAATCGCGCACGGAACCGCCGGAGGCGCGGGCGAGGCGCAAGAGAGCGCCGTCTTCAACGGTAATTTTCTCCTGCGCGAGAATGGTGCGCAGCTGTCCCGCGATTTCTTCTTCGGAGACGCGCTTGAAGCGAAAGAGTTGGCAACGTGACAAAATCGTCGCCGGGATTTTTTGAAACTCGGTCGTCGCCAAAATAAACACCGCATGTTCGGGCGGTTCTTCGAGTGTTTTGAGAAATGCGTTAAAAGCATCGTGCGTAATTTGGTGGGCTTCGTCGACAATATAAACTTTGTAGCGGCTGCGGGCGGGGGCATAGCGAACGTTGTCCCGGAGCTCGCGAATTTCTTCAATTCCCCGGTTGGAGGCGGCGTCGATTTCCAGCACGTCCACCATTTCTTGTCCTTGGGCTATGCGCAGACAAGAATCGCATTCATTGCAAGGCGTCGGCGTCGGGCCTTTGACGCAATTCAGAGCTTTCGCTAATATGCGCGCGCTCGTCGTCTTACCAACCCCGCGTGGCCCCGCGAAGAGATAAGCGTGTGCGACCTTTTGTTGCTTGAGCGCATTTTTAAGCGTCGTTGCGATATGCGCTTGGCCGATCAGCTCTTCAAACGTGCGCGGACGATATTTTCGGGCGAGTACTTGGTAGGACATGCCGTTCCTTTCCTATCTCGTGTCAGTATTGTCCGGTCCCGTCGATTAAAGGGGACCGGAACCGCTTAATAGAATTATATCATGCGCTCTTTGGCATACGTGGTAAGGCAATGCTTTGTTATAATTCGTTTTCGCAGCTCTCGATCCAACGGATGCGACAGCAAAAATGTTATCAGCAGAATGATAGGCATGTTATTGGGGGCGTAGCTCAGCTGGGAGAGCGGCCCCCAGACGGCTTGGGGGCAGGGCGCCGGTTCTCTAGCGTCACCGACACATGTGCTTCGAGAATGATAGGCACGTTATTGGGGGCGTAGCTCAGCTGGGAGAGCGCATCGTTCGCAACGATGAGGTCGCCGGTTCGATCCCGGTCGCCTCCAAGAACGTGCGTTCTTTCTTTGTGCTTTGATCGGCAGCCGGAGCTACAGCTTACCGCGCCATTTTGGCTGCCTCGCGGAGGGATGCAAGAGCGGTTGAATTGGCTTCCCTGGAAAGGAAGTAGAGGCGCAAGCTTCTCGTGGGTTCGAATCCCACTCCCTCCGCAAGGCAGCCTTTTATCTAATGAAAAATATTTTTGAGGGCTTTCTGGAGGTCTTGGGCGCTTGGGACTTTATTGTTACTGGAGTCCGTAGCATTGCCTGAAGTATCGGGTTGCGAGGTCCCCGCGTTCGAGTTCTGAGGCTGATTGTTGCCGCTTCCGAGAAGACCTTTCAAGAGGCTCGAGCCTAGATTTTGCACGGCTTTTTGTCCCACGGCATGCAGATCCAATTTGACATGGGGGTCCGCAACGGACCCTGTCGCCGCAAAATTAAACGTCGGTCTTCCATTCTCATCCTGAATGAATTGACCTAAACTGCCACCGATGCTACCCGCCGCTAATTTCATGACGACATTCATGTTCAGAGGTTGAACCCCGGCAAGACCAATACTTCCCTGGGTCGAAACAGATAAATCACGACCGAGCAATTCAAAGACCAAGATATTTACAAGACCGTTTTTGAGCGCGTAATTACCGCGAATTGAATCGAACGGAATATTTTGCAGCGAGGGCAGATGAAGTGTTTGCAATACACCTTTGTCCTGCAATTTTTGCAGCGTCGTGATCGGCAGTAAAACAATTCTTGCGATTTTTGATACCGCCGCCAACTTTTCTACGTTCGTCAGTTTTCCAGGACCTTGATGCAGCTCGGCTGTTCCACTGACACGTGCCAGGTCGGCGGTAACGTCCGTCAAATTGCATTTGAATTCTAAATTCTGAGCTTGATAGTAGTCATGCTTAAGTTTTGCCACTACCACATGTGCCATTATTTTCATTGGAAGATTCGCCATGCCGGCACTTGTCTCAGCGTAGACCGGATCGACCAGTATCATCCAGGCATGCGCCGGCGCTGTGGCGCCACCCGCCGGAAGTAGCTTGTTCAGATCGAGCGCGACGAAGTTGCCGTCGAGTGTTATATCAGGGTGGGTCATGAGGGCGTGACCGGTGAG
>JBBQYF010000240.1:0-4126 GCA_038208955.1 Elusimicrobiota bacterium | reverse complement strand
CCTGCCGAAAGTGCTGAATTTCCTTGCGAACGTCTTCCTTCGCTAAGGCCTTAAACACATAGGAAAACGTTTCTTCCTTTAGCACAAACGCTTTGCCAATGCCGATGCCCGGAGAGGCCGCGATACCGCGCAGGATCAGGGACGGCGTGGGTTTCAAGTCAGCCATGGGGGGCTATTCCTTTTCATCAAAACGATTCGTAAACAACTTTTCCAAGGCCGCGATGACGTCCGTTTCATCCGGACCGTTCGCCGTGATCGAAACTTTTGCGCCTTCTTCGGCGGCCAGCATCATCAGCCCCATGATCGATTTTCCGTCAACTTCCTGATCGCCACGACGCACTTTGACGCCAGAGCGAAAACGCGACGTGGCCTGTACAAATAAGGCGGCCGGACGCGCGTGAAGCCCTAGTCGATTCTTGACGGTAAACTCGCGCTCGATCATGGCCAGTGGATATCCAAAAAAGTCATCCCGTAGGCGACGCCGCAAATCAGATAAAAGATGACGGTGCCGGACAACGCCCAACGCTTCATGATCATGGTGCCCAAGAGCACCGCGACCATCCAGATCAAAAGGTCTGAGGACGTCCAGCGCGAAAGATAAACCAAGGCCATCGCCAATAAAAGAACTAGGCCGAGTCGCCGCGTCTGCGCGGCCCAGGTTTGCAAATAAAGAGATTTTACCCATTGAACCACGAGTGGGCCATCGTCCACGGCCTTCTGCAGTCCGCGCCAGCGCAGCCAGAGATGAACCGAGTTGAACACACCCAGAAAGCCCGCGATCCACCACTTCGCGCAAATCGAGGCTGCCTCATGGTTGAACAGCCCGGGTCGCGGAATCCCCCATTGTGGAAACGCTACCAGAACGCCAACGCTGAGCGCTAAAATCGCCGCAAACGGCCGCCATGTTCCCCAAAGGACGTGGTCACCAATCGCGCCGAAAGCACCGCCCATACTGTCTTTCAGCACGCCGAGCGTTGGGTCATCGCCCGCGCTGGGGTCTTCGCGACTGCGCTCTTTGGCGAAGATGACGCCCATGACGATGGTCGCGAAATAAGGATGGGTGTTAAAAAACTTTAGTTCGCGGCGCAAGGCACGTCCATACATCTCGCGCGTTTTATAGACGCGCTTAAGCAGGGGAGCCGCGGCAAAGGCAAAGCCGACATTTTGCATGCGTTCAAAATTCCAAAGCGTTTGCAGGAAAAATGACCGGAAAAAAGTCGATAGCATGGCCCACGTCATGAGTCTCCCACTCCTTCTTTTGGTTTGAATCGACGGAACCGGTTGAAACGGCTTTCCGGTTCTTCGGACAATAATAATTCCAAGGCCACGCCCATTCCCGCGACGGGAAGCAAGATCACGGCGATGGTCAGCGCCTGATCAAAACGCGTCAGTTTTGGAATGTAGGCCATTCGATTCCAAAACGTCTGGCCAGCATACATGGCGACAATATAGGTCAGGGTAAAGCGTGCCAACGTCCAGAGCAGAGCGCCGAATATCACGAGCGGAAGCGCCGCCGGGAGGCGCGCATCGCTGACATGATCGAGCCGGTGCACGACCACACTGTTAAGCCGACGCGCCCCAATATCGACCCACCGAAAGATAAATCCAAAGGGTACGGCCATGAAAAAAGCCAAGATGATTTGCGAGAGTGCACTGTGCGGCGGCAATGTGCCCCAGTAAACGCCGAGCAGTGTTACGGCGGTCGCATCGTAAGGGATCCCAACACCGATCGCCGTCATATCCAGCCAAAGAAGCTGGGCGATGCCGCCGATGATCAGGCCAACCACGGGTTGTCCCATCAATGTGGCTAGTATCGGCCCACAAACCATTGGCTGAGAAACCATCCACGGTCCCCAGCCCGTAAAGTCGAGAGCAATGAGACCGGAACAAGCGGCGGCATAAAGAACGCGGTGCATGATCAAGAATCCGCCGAGACGCGCCAGGAACGCACCAGCACTTGACCGGGATTGAGCGAGATGCGCTCATGCGCGACAAGCACTGTTCCTTGATAAGTGCGCTCGAAACCTTCTTCTGAAAGTGAAACCGTCTGCAAAGGAAATTCCCATAAATTGGTCGGCGCATCAAACTGTGCTTTGACCATAAATCCCATTCCGGGATCGCGTCTCTGCCAGGTCTGCTGCGCGAGGTGCTCGACGGGATCCATTAGGTTTTGACTGGTAAAAGCGAAGGCCATCTCGCTGGCAAACCAGAGTTGGCAGGCGGCGCCTTGCGTATTTTCAATGCGGTATATTACCTGCCACCCAAGCGCGCCGGTAAGGGAAATCGTCTTTTCAATCGAAATGCTATTACGCTGGTCGCCGTTCCACACCGAGCCCGTGCGGGTCAGGTGAACCTGTGGGTACGACCCTTTGATAACATCGGCCCGGTAGCCGCTTTTGACAAAGTCACCTTGCTCCCCAAATTGACTGCGGTAAAAATCATCGAGCGTGGTGTCGGCGTGCAAAAAGTGGTCGAGCAAGCTTGTCCGGCGATGCCAGTCAACGAAAAGACGCGTTTCCAAGGCCGCTTCCTTGACGCGCACACCGTCGGAAACGGTTTGTTCCTCGGACGCAGAAGCGTGCAAAATCTTCAGCGCCCGCGCATGAGCCTGCAACTGCTCGTGATACCCTTCAGCACGGCGGGTTAAGACGTTGAGCAGGTTAATCCCCGGGGCTCGGAGGTCCCATTCAAAAATGGATCCGCCCGCCTCCGGCGCGATATAGACGTTTTGATCCGGCGTCTCAATTAAAATTTCGGACCGTCCATCCTTGTCAAAATCTTCTTCGACAACGTCTGTGCCTTTGTTCAACACCTTGTCGGCCAACGTCTCGGCCATCAAAAGATGCTTGTATAAAGCCTGACGGAGATGCGGCAAATAAAGTCCGCCGAAAACCCCGTGCCAATAAGCGCAATTGCATTGCCCCGCCCAAAGGGCATCGAGCATTTTTTGCGTTTTCCCCGAAGGTTTGGATTCGCTACCGTCTAAAACTGCCGCCGCCTTGTGGACTTTATCCGCTACGTGAAGCATTTTTTTATGAAGATTATTAGACTCCTCATATTTGGTTAAAAAATTGCGCCAGAAGCCTCCGCGCAGCATCCGCTTGAGCGAATCGCCTTCGCCCGCGGGCTGGCGTTGAACGACCTCCTCCAGCGCCTGCTGTCCCGACGTGGGCAAAGCCCACCGACCCATCTCTTCATAAGATGATGTCGGGAGATAGACACGCCCTTGCGGCGGATTGTGCGCCAGGTAGTCGGACACGCGCGAGCAATAAATCCAATCCGCATTGCTTTCTAAAACCGTTAGGAAACTTTCAAGCCATCCCCGCGTGTAAACATGATCGAACGTATCGGGCCAGAGTCCAAATTTTTCACCGTCGTCAAACATCACGAGCGCTTTGTGCGCGGATGCCGTGGCATAGCACCGCAATAAATTAAGCGTCTCGCCGGGATCCTTAAAGGGAATGGCATAGCGTAGGTCCTTGCGAATCGGCAGGACGCGCAAGACGGCGCCCTGCTCTTCGGTCAGATAGGAACCCGTCATCTCATCGTCGGTCATGCCGGTGGTGAGAAAGTGGGTGTCGTCGAGTAACGTGTATTCTACGCCGGCTTGCGCGAGAATCTTTGTGAGATGCGGTTCCCAGACGCGTTCGGCCAGCCACATCCCTTTAGCGCGCGTTTTGAACCGCCCCTTAATGTAACGGGTAAGTTTTTGAATTTGACCCAATTTGTCGCGATCCGACAATGCCGGCAATATAGGTTCGTAGAACCCGCCGGTGAGGATCTCCAGTTGCCCCTGACGGACTTGAGCCGCGATCCGGTCTACGTATTCTGGATGGTGTTTTTCGAGCCATTCCCAGAGGATTCCGGTGGCATGCAGGTTCCAATGCAAGCGGGGGTGGCGTTCCATGGCTTCGAGAAAAGGGAGATAAGCCTGCTGGTATGCCTTTTCGAAGACGAAATCAAAATTTCCGATGGGCTGATGGTTGTGAACGCCGAGCAAAAAATGGACTTTATTCATCTCTCCCCATTCATCGCGGCTGGTCCTGCATGGCACGGCGGTCTTGCTGCCATCGACTCAAATAGGATGTCAAATCGACGGGCTCGTCTAGGGGCAACGGTCGCGCTT
>JBBQYF010000239.1:0-4164 GCA_038208955.1 Elusimicrobiota bacterium | reverse complement strand
TCAGACGTCTGAGCATAAGCCGTTAGAATAATCACCGGCAACGCACGCGTCTTCGGATCAGATTTCAAGCGGCGGCAAACTTCCCAACCATCCATTTTTGGCATCCCAATATCTAAGACGACCAAATCCGGGGATTCTTTTTCGACCATTTCCAACGCCTGTTGTCCATCCAAAGCAGTTACCACATCAAAACCGCTAAAAATCAGACTGTCTCTCAGGATCATGACAATATGTTCTTCGTCGTCGACTACCAGAATTTTTGCCATGATTACCTCACCGAGCTTAGGATACCTTGGATGGTTTGAATCAAATGACTGGCGTCAAAGGGTTTATTAACCCAGTAGGCACTGCTCACGTCCTGACCGGCCTGCGGCGCGTCATCTCGCGATAAGACGCTCACCACTACCACGGGGATAGACCCCCATTCTTTTGTTTGCTTCAAGAGACGAATGAGATCGACGCCGCTCATCCCTGGCAACAGCATATCAAGAATAATCAACGATGGCTTCATTTTATGATGAAGCGCCGCGTAGGCTTTTTCGGCGGTATCAAAAAGTTGCGGTTGGAAGCCGTGAGCACTTAAATTCTCGGCAATGATGCGTTGCGTAACTGGATCGTCTTCCACAATCCAAATAACCGGGCCTTTGGCGGCTGTCATGGTTGCCCCATAGTCACGATGACAACGGATTCATTGTGAAAATGGTTTCTGCGAGGTCCAAGAGAACCGCTTACGCTCTCTAGAGGTGCGACTTCACCGTAGCCGTAGAAACCCCCCATCCTCACTCCCGATCCGCCAAGAGCGTCGCGAATCACATCAATTTCTCCCTGATGTTCGCTCCCCAACATCTTCTGCCGGGCGACACTGCAAAAAACAAAGGTGCCTTTCAGTTGTGCTGGGCCAACGGCCGTGATCGCGTCTTGCGCCGCCCGTTTGGCCGCTTCAAGAGCGGATTCGTAGCCGCCGATCATCAAACGAACTGATTGCCCCTCGGCGACATCGGCCGCGCATACAAGAGATCCCTGGTCGCCCAGCTGCAAGGCATCGCGCAATAAATACTCACTCTGCCCGGCAACGGAATATCCCAGAGGGTAGGTCATGGCTAAATGAGCCAGGGGTGCCTGCCTCATGTCTTGGGCGCCAATGCCGAGATATTCCTCATAAATCCTGATGGCTGGCTCTCCGTTTAATTCATAAATAATGTTCCCCACGGCGCGCGTTACTTGCCGGGGACTACCCACCGGAAGCCAGCCGTGGCGTACGCCGACACCGATAGACACGTCGCCTCCGATCAAGAAGCCTGGCACGCTGTCCGTCACAATTTCATCATCGAAATACTGGAATGCTTTTTGGAAATGGAAATCGTCTCCGGCACTGCCACCCGCGACGGGCAAGGAGGATCCTAAAGCATTCTCAACTCCGCGTAAAATCGCCGAGCCATTGGACGCCAGTCCATCCGGGAACATGAGCAACGCTTTGGCATTCGTGGGTTTCTGATCTCCGATCATCTTTCCCAATGCATGGCCGGCGCGGGATGGATCCGCCGTGACACCCCGTCCTAAGCCCGCAATAAACTGGACGTCGTCGGCCGCTAACACAATCACCGTCACGCCACGGCGTAGCGCTCCGGCTGCTGTTATACCCCCGGCATCCGTGCAACCAATTAAACGTGCTTTCCCAGTCGCTTGGCGGATTTCTTTTAACAGCCTCGGATCAGCGAAACGGATGGACGAAAAAACGATCACTATTTTAGGAGGGCGGTTCTGCAAAAAGGATAACGCCTGGAGGGCGGCTTCTCGTCCCGCCGTGCCGACGTCCGCGTGAGAGCTGACTCCAACACCCATTTCGATGGACAAGACCCCTCCCCCACTAAAACGAACTTAAGTCAATCCCAATTTTTCTGTGGCGAACCCGTTCAACGGCCGGGCCATCGAGGCGACAACTTTTTTGTCGAGGTTCAACGGCAAGGTGAACAAGAACCGACATCCTTGCCCCGTCTCGCTCTCGACCCATATTTTACCGCCATGTAAATTAATCAGCGCCCTGCAGATCGGCAATCCCAGACCGGTGCCGGGATTTTTGCGGTTTGTCTCATTTTCCAGCCGGTAAAATTTATCGAAAACCTTTTCGAGCTCTCCAAAAATGATTCCCGGGCCTTCGTCCTTTATTTCCACGATAATACCGTCTTCGTGCCGGGCGCCGCTGACCGTGATACTCTTCCCTGCAGGCGTATATTTAAGCGAATTCCCGACCAGGTTCATGAAGACTTGCTCCAGCTTATCCGGGTCAGCAACCATGGCCGGAAAATCCTTCGGAAAGTTTTTCACCAGATTTACCGAGCCAGCTTTCATCGTCAACGTATCGAAAACGCGTTGGACCACGTCCGGCATCGCAACATTTTGCCATTGGATATCAATCCGGCCCGACTCGATGCGTGAGATATCCAGCAATTCCGTGATCAGCCGCGTCAAACGGTCCGTCTCTTCGTTCAAGACGCTGAGATAGATATGGCGCTTTTCGTCGGGAATTTCCTTGTCGTAATGAAAAAGCGTGACTATAAAGCCTTTGATCGCGGTCAGCGGCGTCCGCAACTCGTGCGAAACGAGGGAAATAAAGTTCGATTTCACTTGATCCAAATCCCGCAAGCGTTCATTGGCTTCGACCAGATTCTTGGTTCGCTCCTGGACCTTTTCCTCTAACGTTAAATTGGCCTGTCCCAGGGCCTCATAAAGACGCGCATTTTCGATCGACGTCGACGATTGCGCCGCATACATAGCATAGAAGCGCCGCTCCGATTCGGAAAGCCTTAACGTAACGTGGGTACGTGCACCCACAATGAAACCAATAAGGCGAGACTTGATCCGCATCGGCAAGAGAAGAAGTGAAGCAACCGAAAGATCGGTCAGAAATCCGGCCCAGGCAGGCGGGGCAAAGCCGGCCGTCTGTAAATACACATCCTCTTGTTGTAAAGCCGGGAGCAATAATTCGTCGAAGCGATCCAACAAGCGGCGATACTCGCCGGCGGAAAATCCGGTATAGGCGCTCTGAAAAGGCTTTTGTCCGGTTTTCTCGAGAAATACAATGCCACTTTTCTCAAAATCCAGGTCAGTGGCCATCGAGTCTGATATGGCGCTGAGAATCACTTCGAGGTCAAAAGTCGAATTGATGCTGGCTCCAATTCGGTGCAGGGCATGGAGATGCGAAATTTGCTGATCAAAACGTTCGTTGGCGCGGTGCAATTGAAAGTCTGTCCGGACGAGCGTTCGAGCGTTTCGATCAAGTTCTTCGTACGCTTTTTGGAGTTCCGGAGTTTTATCGGCCGGCGGGGTTTTGGGGATCTTACCCTTCTTCATAGTGACGTCAGTGTAGCCCGAGAAAATTTCTTTTTCAACTGGATTTTTCAACCAAATTGCATCGGCGGCGGTGGTTCTCGGGTGGGATGCTGAAACGCGGGGTCGAATTGGAGATCCCCTCTATATTTCAATCCAAAATCAGCTACTTAAAGGCGGTCGTCGACGGGAGGGCGGCAGGTTGAACAGAGGACTTTGTGGTCATTTGTCGGATTTCGGCGATTTTGTCACGAAGCGCAGCCGCCAGTTCGAATTGTAAATTGTCCGCGGCCTCGATCATGCGTTTTTCGAGGTCCCGGACCATCCCGGGAAGCTTCGCGGGCTCAAGAGCGAATTCGGACTCGTCCAAAAACAGTTTCGTCACATGAGTGGCCTGAGCCACCTTTTGGAATTCCTCGAGCTCTTGAATAGCCTTTATAATGGTTTTAGGCGTAATCCCATGAGCCGCGTTGTAAGCAATCTGTTTCACCCTTCTCCGGCCCATTTCACCCAGGGCTCGCTCCATCGAACCGGTCGTTTGATCGGCATACATAATTACTCGGCCGTCAACATTGCGCGCCGCGCGGCCGCACACCTGAATCAACGTCGTTTCGCTGCGCAAAAATCCCTCTTTATCAGCATCCAGAATGGCCACCAGAGTTACTTCAGGTAAATCCAGCCCCTCCCTCAACAAGTTGATCCCAATCAACGCATCAAAGGCACCTTTGCGCAGATCCTTCAAAATCTCAATGCGCTGAAGCGAGTCAATTTCCGAGTGGAGGTAGCGAACGCGCAATCCCTTCTGGGTTAAGAATTCGGCAAGGTCCTCGGCCATTC
>JBBQYF010000238.1:0-4177 GCA_038208955.1 Elusimicrobiota bacterium | reverse complement strand
GCCTTTCTATTCAGCGTATTTCAGGCCGAGGAATGGGTCGCTCGGGATCCGTTTCACCCACTAAAGGCACTTCTCAGCTTGGCCGCTTGGATCCACAAAATTCCAACAGGCAATCCGCGCCAGGTGTATGTATCGACGATTCTTGGGCTATTACGCCCGCTGCGTATTTACCTCCACTTCCGAAATGCCTTCGACAAGCTACGCGAGAATCCACCTGTTTCCATCGAAGTTCTAACTCGAGAATATCAACGTTTGCATCCCTCCGACTTAGAGGGACTGCAACTCATTGAACAAGCCTATGAGCGAGCAAGACGTTTTTACTTGACAACCGAAGTCGATTTCGATTCCGCCACTCAGGCCGCGTTCCGAGTGTCGCGTATGGCTCGTGACGCCAAGGCCATTGCGGCGGCGCTTTTAGCGTCGATCAACGACACACAAAAAAAAGCGCTTTTTGACCAACCGTTGATGGCCGATCGTTTGCTTACAGGACTGGTCGTCGGAATGGTCGAAGGGCTCCGCGATTTGGATAATGAACCCTTTAACCCCTATTTTGACCCCAGCGAGATCGATTACAGCCCGCAGAATTATCTCAATCGCCAAATCAAAAGGCTCACCGCGACGATGGTCGACGTTTGTAGACAAGCCGAAATACCCAACCCGCCGGAGACGGTAAGAAATAACATTCGGGGGTCACTGTTTGCGCTGATGGTGGCGAAAAAACTGCAAGCCATCACCTCGATCCCAGAAAGCCAGACGGTCAAACGGCAGCGGCTTTATTCCGAAATCGAATTGCTGTATGCGCCACAGGCCGAGCGCTTAGGACTCGTGATCACGGCAGGGCTTTTGCATAACGAAGCGTTTCGCGCTATTGACCCGCAAAATTACGCACAGGCCCGAGAAGAATATCGCGCCGCCCTCCATGGCATGACACATGCCCAAGCCGAAACGCTTCTCGGGTCGCTCGTGACCCAAGCGCAAATCGAAGCAGCGTCTTTAGGCGTTACACCGGTGACGGTGCGCTATCGTGAAAAGACTTATGCGAGCGCCTGGTTTAAGCGTTTGGAAGAGCGACGAGAGCAAAAAGCAAAGGGATTGGCCGTGACCCAAACGATCGGCGATCAACGCGACTTGCTCGGGATGATTTTTGTGGTTAAAAATCAGGAAGATTTCGAGCGACTCCGGAACCTGCACGCGACTCTGGGAGAACCCATGCAGGACACGGAAGAAGTGAAGAATGTTCGACGCATTCTCATTGGTGGATCCATTGGTTACCAGCTTGCCGTCTTTGAGGTCCCCCATCCGCAGGTTCCGGGCAAGAAGGTTCGGATTGAGCTTCAAATCATGACGCCGGCGGCGTACGCGGATTACCTGTACGGTCAGGCCCCCGTGCGCTACAAGGAAGGTCACTGGAAAAAGAACTTGCGCCGCGCCGCCCAAACAATTGGAATTGAACGTCTCGGCATTAGCGGCGGTCGGCTAACAATCGGATTCGATAATACCGATCCCCCCATGCAAATGAGCGGAGATATCGAAGCAGACCTCGACACCAATTTAGCGCGCATCGACAAATCGCTCGAAAATATCATTTTTCCCATATTCCCTGTCGATGAAAAGGGACGACCGCTTACCGCGAGTCGCGTCGCGGACAACGCCTTGTGGAGAATTTCCTCGCTGCCCGACGGTGCGTTGCCTCCGGACTGGATGTGGAGCCGTCACGTGAGGTGTCCCCCGAACGGCCTAGCCGGCACGACGGAACTCCTTGTTGCTCGCGCGCCCCAAAACGAAACGGACACTTTGGACATTAGCGTTTCACGCGCACTGGCGATGGACCAACCGTTACCCCAGAACCCGGTTCTCGCCTTGCAGGACAATCCCTCCGAAGGGAAACTTACGCCGGCGTCACTGGCCACTCTGGAATCCAAACTTAAGACATCTCGCCCCAGATTAGTGGCACGACAGGCGATGGAGAGTCTTGAAAGAGGGCGTCATAGCCGTGTCATTTTGAGACAATGGGAAAGCGAGGGAACGCGCATTGTCACCGCGCTCCTCGGCCATATCAATATCAAAGTTCACGAGGAGGTTCTGTTGCCGGTCGCGCGGTGGCGAGGATTTGTCTCGGTGGAAGAATACCTTCGTGCGATTGGCGCCAGCCTGGAGCCTTCGGATTGGATTAGTGAGTGGACGCGCTGGCGTTACGTGGGATTCAGCGTGACCCCGACCAAACTTTATTCCGGACGCTATCGACTCCGCATACGCATTGACGAAGACCAAACGGGTCTTTTACGAGAAGTAACCGCGAAACTGGCGGCCAAGGGTTGGAACCTTCTCCCGGAATTCGAAATTACTAAGATCCGGTCAACCGAAGGAGAGGTGATTTTAGGCCTGACGGTTGAGCGGCCCGGCGCTTCGTCACTCGATCTTCAGAATATTGTCCAAGTCATCGAAGGCATCCGGATTCCTCGGTCCCTTAACCCACCGCCGGAAAACGGACAGGCTCGGCTAATTCGAATCGAAATCCCGAATCGCTCGGGGGCACTGAACGCCGTAACCGCGGTTATCGCCGATGCCAAAATGGAAATACGGTCGATGAAGCGATGCGATGTGCGAGAGCCACGGGAGGGTAATGAGATCGTCGATATCGTGACCGGCGGACCGGACGAAGCCGATACACCCGATGCCGATCTGTCCAAAAAACTGGCCGAGAAACTTAGCCAAATGGAAATTGAACTTAAAAATGAAGTTGGCGACGTTGTCGAGCGACGGTCCCCCGAGGCAGTGCGAGTCGCCCGGTTTCACGACCTCGTGAATTTCCAGTTTCGACTGGTGGATCAGCACGATCCGATCACAGGGGCATTGACCGGTGTCGTTCTATACGAAACGGCGGACCAAAGCCAGATCGGCGTGATCGCGCAAATCCTCGAAACATTAGAACGAAACGGATGGACGCGCAAAAAGGATTCCTCTTTTCTCCAGACGCGTGATCGTCAACATATCGAGGCCAGCTTTATTCTAACGATACCGCGAGGCGCGACAACGGACGGCCTGGAACGCAAAAAAGCAGAATTGCTTGAAGATTTGGAAAATATTAGGCGGTTTAAAGGGGAGCGATTACCGGATCCGAAAGGTCAGTTAATTAATTTACACATCACGATCCCAACCACTGAACCGGCTCTCTTACAGCTGGTCAAGCGCCTGGCTTCGCTGGATGCGGACGTTGAACTTAGTTCGTCGGAACCGGTTGCCGATGATGCGCAAGAGCAGTGGTGGGACTTTCAAATTCACGTTCCGCTTGCAAAAATAGAGGCGCTACATTCCGCGATGACCGAGATGTGGGCTTCGGGAACGATAACGGATATTGAAATCACCCAGGACATCAATGAGCCGACAGCCCTCCAAGCCTTGGGGGCCTTGGATGCGGAAATGTTAAAAAATCCCGCGCGCCGACGTAAGTTTCAGCGGTGGAGCGCTTGGAAAACTTGGACGGTTGATGATCATTCGAACTCCGGGAAAGCCGACCCGCTTTTTCTTTCGCAACTACAAAAAACGATTGACTTGGCAAAAAGGATCCACCTAGGTCAGCCACGTCGAAGCGACGATTCGGCCTACGTTTCGCATGTTCTTGAAGCGGCCTATACACTTTTGGCTTATGACGGCGTGCGGGATCCCGCAACCCTCCTCGCCGCCCTTTTGCATGACTCCCTGGAAAACGGCCCACGGTATTATCTCCTGAACAATCCAACCTACATGTCCGGGTCCGACGAACGCGAGCGGCTGAAAGGAGCGCGTGGCGAAATCGATGCGATGATTCGCCAAACGCTGCCCGAAATCCAGGACCAATTGCTCGACTTGATCGAGGCGTTGTCCCATGACAAGAAATTAGCGTCCTACGAAATCTACGCCGATAGCATCATCCGTGCGGGGAAAAGTAAAAGCAATCGGGCCCTCATCAAATTAGTGGACGGAGAATTGAATTTGTTGGATGTGGAAAAAGATAACGACCGTAATCTCGAGACCTTGGTGAAAGCCATTCAAAACTTCACGCGGATCATCAGCACACCGATGAACTCGATGAATATCGTGTATCAGCGCCGTTACCAACAGTATTTGCACGTGTTTATCGATCGCGTGATCAAAGCCCCGGAGGGCTTGCTCGACCAATTACGCGCGCAAATCACCA
>JBBQYF010000237.1:0-4179 GCA_038208955.1 Elusimicrobiota bacterium | reverse complement strand
CCAAACGCTGCCAAGTGCTTTTCAGCGGAAATACGGCCCTGGGTTGGGTGGGCGAGATTCATCCGGACGTAGCCGATCAGTTGGACATTCGTTCATCGCTCTTGGTCGCCGAACTCGATATGGAAGGCTTACGCCAATGCGCGCGTGAAGAGGTGACGTTTTCTCCGCTGAGGGTCTACCCCGCTATTCGACGCGACCTATCGCTCATCGTGCCGAAGAGCATGCCTTTTGAGGGGCTCTCCAAAGCCGTACGCGCTTCTGTAGGGCCCATGTTGGAAAGTGTTTCGTTGATTGATTTATTTGAAGATCCGAAACTCGGCGCTGAAAAACGGTCGATGACTTTGTCGATCGTCTTGCGAGCGGTAGACCGCACTCTGGTTGAGGCGGACGTGGAGAAAATCATGTCCACGTTGATACCGGATGTCGAGAAAAAATGCGAAGCGATTTTGAGAAAGTAAGGGTGACCTTTTTATGATCATTGGACTTACGGGCAAAAATGCCGCGGGAAAAGGCGAAGTCGCTCGCTATCTTCAAGAGCGCGGCTTCGAGTATTACTCGCTTTCAGACATGCTGCGCGCCGAGTTAAAAAAACGCCGCATGGCCACCACGCGAGATCACTTGACGCGCGTGGGAAATGAGTTGCGGGAAAAATACGGTCCCGGCGTCCTGGCCGAACGATTGCTCCGTAACTTAAATGAAAACCGCAACTACGTCGTCGATTCGTTTCGTAACCCCGGGGAAATCGAAGCGTTTCGCCGCCGGCCTGATTACACACTGTGGGCGGTGACCGCTACGTCGCCGGTGCGTTTCGAGCGGATTAAATCAAGGGCCCGCGAAAATGATCCGGAAACCTTGGCACATTTTTTTGCCGTCGAAGAACGGGAGGGTCACAATACCGATCCGACGAAGCAATCGCTGAACGCTTGCGAACAGTTGGCGGAGCAGCATGTCGGAAACAATGGGTCGATCGACCAGCTTCACAAACGGCTCGCCACACTTTTACGCCAGACTCTCAAACGCATTGAACGTCCCACTTGGGACCGTTACTTCATGAACATCGCGCAACAGGTGGCGGGGCGATCCAACTGTATCAAACGCAAGGTGGCGGCTTTAATCGTCAAGGACGGCCGAATTATCTCGACGGGATACAATGGAACTCCCCGCCACACCAAAAATTGTTTTGAAGGCGGCTGCCCGCGCTGCAATGCCTTCGGGCCATCGGGGCAGAATCTGAGTGAGTGTTTCTGTTCCCACGGTGAGGAAAACGCCATTGTCCAAGCCGCCTACCATGGGATTGCCATCAAAGGCTCAACGCTTTATACAACGTTCTCGCCTTGCTTGCTTTGCACCAAAATGATCATTAACGCAGGCGTTGTCGAGGTCGTCTTTAACGAGGACTATCCCTTGGGCGGAACGGCGCGCGATCTCTTAAAAGAAGCGGGAATCGGTATTCGCAAAATAAATTTATGAACCAGCCAGCGCCTGAGGCCGGCACAAAGGAGCATCCAGATGACCCTCGGACGAAATGACCCCTGCCACTGCGGTACAGGAAAAAAATACAAAAAGTGTTGCGAATCCAAAGATCAGGCGAAGGAACATGCCGTGCTTGAGAAACAATGGGATGAAGCGCTTAAAGTGAAGGAAAAAGAAACACCTGTCGAGGATAAAACTGGAGACAAGCCCACGTCATTTTCTAAAAAATCGGAGTCAACCAAAACGAATTTTCAAAAGCACAGCACTCTAGGGGGACCTAAAATGACGATGCCCCGGAAATCCGGCGGGGGGTAAACGTCTTTCGCTGACGGCACAAACGCCCGCGTTGCTTTGCCGGGCGTAGCGGGTCGCCCCGGTCCAGGCTAACCGCCGTGGATGGACCCCATATCCTACATACAAGTCAACGCATGACATCAGAAAGCACTGCGAACGCCTTCTTATTCGTCAGTATCCGGAACTTCGGGAAGGTGCTTCTCCGATTCCGCCAAAGCGCATTCCAATACGTACAAAGAACGAAGACAAAGACAGGTCGGTCTTGGCATCGCTATAGCCTAAACTACTGCCTACAGAAGTCACGCGATAGGTAGAAGAGCCTAAATACGTAAAGCGGTATTCGCCGCCGACAAACACCGCTGGTGCCACAAAAATATCGAGTCCTACCCCGAAAGCGGAAGCAAATCCCGAGGACGTTTGGTCGATAATTTGTTTCGTTGCCGAACCATTGAGCGGCGTCAAGGACAGAGACAAGTTCGTGGTGTGGCCGCCAAGACCTCCAAAGAGATAAGGCCTGACGATCCCCCACGGTCGCGAAAACTTGACCATCGCTAAGTACGTCGTGGGACGAAACTTACTATTCGCATTCGCGTCGCTGAAAACATCGGTTGCGCTATGCTCGCGAAGCGCCGAGTAATTCAGGTCAAGACCTAAACCCAGCGGTGCCGCTGGGTAGAAAAAGTATTGTCCGCCTACGGCGCCACCGGCATCGGCAACTCGCTCGTCATGAAAACCCGGTCCAAGACTAGACCAGCTCACATTGTTATTGGTTCCACTGAATCCGCCTTGAATACTCAACGTCGACGTACCCGGTAAATAGGCACCTGCGGGCAGAGTCATTGAACATATGAGACCGGCAATGGCGGCATACTTCTTCATAATCGTCTGCCTCCTAGAGGTAGCGGTAAAGTAGCGGTGTTGCAACAGCGACGAAATGCTTCCCAACCTCGATGGCTTTACGGATTTACAATAGTCGCTATAGCACGCCTGTTCGCTTGCTTGTCAGAGGCCGTAATATTGTGCTGCTTATCCGACACTTCGCCATACCCCTCAGCCGTAATCCGATCAGCTGCAATAGCGTAATGATCCACGATGTATTTGGCCACGGCGTCAGCCCGCTTCTTCGAAAGCTCGACATTAGCCGGCCCATGCCCTGTGTGATCGGCATAAGCAACGACACTGGCCTTGCTTCCCGCATGGTCGTGTAAGTAGGCACCAAAGGCATCGAAGGAGGGCGCATAAGTGGGGGGAATATCCCAATGGTTTGTTTGAAATTCTACTTCCAGTTTGGGCAAGACGCCGGGTTGAGTAGCCTTGACGGCGGGAGCGACCGGCTGGCGGTTCATGCTCGGGGGAGTCTCCGGTTGATCACCATTTGAATCCGCGTGCCCGGGCCGCGCCACCCATGCGGTGCAGCATAACGCCAACAGCAATGAACGAGAAGCCTTCATAGATCCTCCAATTTAAATTTATTTTGCCTGCCACTTTTGACAATCCAGGGGCCCAAAAGTTACGATTGAAACGAAGCAATCATTCCGATTGGCAAAATACTAAGGAGACCAAATGTCCCGAAAACTGTCCGCCGTTGCTTTTTTGTTGGTGCTCGCCACAATGCAAGGTTGTTGGTGGCGCCGCCGCACCGTTATCATTCGCCGCCTCGCGTCGACGCCTCAGTCCACTCCGGTCCGCACCAACTAACCTGGTTCCTTTAATAAAGAAGAAGATTACCCAGCAGGTGCACATCTGTGCATCTGCTGGGTATTGGCGGCTCCGCATTGCCTTTCTGCAACCCTCTCCCTACCGCAGTTGTCTTATCATCATGAACCACAATATTGATTCTTAAATCTAAGATCTGTTGAACGCGGGAGGGGCACTATGGATTCAAGCAAAATCGTCATCGATAATTTGATCAATGTTTGTTATGAGAGTGAACGAGGATTTCGGGAAGCCTTTAGAATGTTCCGCAGCCCAGCCTTACGTACCTTAGCCCTATGTTGCGCCGATGAAAGAAAAGAATTCATCAGAGGACTTGCCCTGCAAAATTCGATCGCTGGGCTGCGAGCAGACGATCGGCGGAGGCTGACAAATACGCGTTCAGAAGACCCTTTACCGGTGGTGAAGCTTCAGACGGTGAAGTTATTGCGCGATGTGAAAAGCTGGGCGAGCGAGACATTGCTGTCTACCGAAAGGCCTTGGATGAACATTTGGCGCCAGAATTGCGCGGCCTCATTCAACGACAATTGACTTACATTTCCGCTACCCGAAACCGCTTTCATCATCTGCAAAATGCGATGGGTCGACAAGCAGGACGACCCAGTTCGCTGACGTCTTATGCATTGACACTTTTTATCGTGATGAGTTGTTGCCTGACATGGACTAGGCCGTCGGCGGCGATGGGAAGAAAAACGCCCG
>JBBQYF010000236.1:0-4191 GCA_038208955.1 Elusimicrobiota bacterium | reverse complement strand
AAAAGTGTGGGTACCTAATCGCTAGAAATAAGACACATTGTCGACGGAATTCATCGCGTGGATCGCACCGGTCAGCGACGGCAAGCTCCTTCGAGATATACGCGAGCGTCAGGCGCTAAAATCCGGTCGGTTTCGGAGCTTCGTTAAATTCGACGCCATAACGGTTAACGTCGGACCTAATCTCCACGCGTACGATACGGCCTGTAATAGAGACGCCGGCTTTGTGCGGAAGCCGCACGTTAGCTTGAATCCGGTCGCCAGTGGTATAAACGCGACGGGAAGAAAAACAAATGCCCAACGTTGAGAAATCGATCAACTGTCCGACGCCCTGGATTACAAATTCGTCACCGTCATGAAGCTCTACGACCGACAGATGGGTCGTTCTTTCGGCGCGTCGTCGATTATGCCGCGTCACACTTAGTATTTGTTTGCGCGGTGGCATTTTCATGAGAAGAGCATGAGTCCATTTCACTGAAGTTTCAAGAGGAAATTGGGCCTCTTGACCCTAAACTTTAGCCCTTCGCCCTATACAATTTGTGCCCCCAACCAAATAAAATCTGTGTTCGATGCCAAATGGCTACCGCCGCCTTATTGCTTTCCTTTTGGCTTCTTGCCTGATCGCCGATCCAGCGACGGCATGCGCGTTGGGGCAGGGGATTCCGTTTTGGCCCACAGCCTACGAGGGACGAGGTCCGGATCCTTTTACCGCCCAGGCCGTCGTAGAACCCCTCTTAGACTTTCTCCAGGCGACCGCCATCGCACCCAAAGCCTTGACCAACCGCATGTTAGGGATGTGGCATTCATCGCACTTTCATCGACAGGTACTGTTCTTCGGCTCGCTCGGGGCTCTTACTCATCGCGCCCGCTTTGCCCTGCGGGGCCTCTCAATCGATGTATTCTGGCCCAATCCGCCAGCAAGGCAATATCAGCCATTCTCCCGTACCCTACTTCGGTCGCCTAACCCCGATTCAAATCTCCTGTTCATGGATGATATCGCCCCAGGCCGAGGAGGATTCTCTCCCAAGCCTACGGGTAGGAAGCGTTTTACGCCGGGCCTCAACGCGCTTACGCAGCCGGAACTCATGAACTTTCTCCGGCGGGCCGATCCGATGGATTTTCTTCGATTAGGACTAACCGTTGCTCAAACGAAAACCATCCTTAAATTCCGGGACAATGAAGGATTCACTTCTGAAAATTCTATCAATCTGATTCTTAAGCGAATCCAACCTCGCAGCACGGCCTCCAAGTTGGAATCCCGGTTACTCAACGCATCGGCCGAGTTGATAAAGATCACTCCAAGAGAAACAACCGCTCGTGTCCTTAACGAACTGAATCAGGCCAATGCGGCGACGCTTGCCGCCTGGCTCCAGTACTGTTATCAGCAGCAAAACGTCGTCCCCGACGAAGGGTTGACCCCGCGGTTAGATTCCTTGGTTGAGTCTGTACTGACGATTCGAGCGAGAATAAAATACTCGAACGTTCAACCGCTCGAAAATCTTTTCGACCTGGCAGCAAGAGGTTGGTTGAATGGTTGGGAAGTGGAAAACCTCTTGAATCTCTTCGCTTCGGACCCGCGCAAAGCCGAGAGTCTAAAATCATCCCAGGCCGACTGGCTCCCTCCCTCGATGACACGTCAGTGGGCATTCGTCCGCCAAGCAAGCACTCTCGATCTCATGCGGATTGGACTCCGCTATCCGGATGCTAACGCCATTACAACAACACGCGAACAACAGGATGATTTTAAAAACTACCACCATCATTACGAAATCCTATATTTGCTACCCAAGAAAACGGCTATCGCGCTCGACGCCGCATTGCATCATCGATACTTTAATGAGGTTTACAATGCGACCTCCGAGGAGGAGCGCCGCGCATTCAAGATTTTTGATGAAGCCACCGAGGACCAGCTTAAAGACTGGATTGGAAATGCCCTAATGGCTAATCGACAGGATTGGCGCAAAGACAGCGACCGGCTGGTGAAGCGGCTGCTGACCTACCGGAAAAGTATTGCGAGAGGATCCGAACCGGCTCCCACGACATTAGCAGAGGTAGGGGCTAATTCTCTTACTTCCCCATCGGTTTTTATCAAATTATCTAACCAGTTGCTGAGAGCCGCCACAGCAGCCATAAATTCAGAACGTGCCGAAGCCGAGGGGCCGGCGAGAGATGTCCGAAGGCGCTTTCGGCGGTATATCGCGATGGCCAGAGCCGCGGAAGAGAAGGCGCCGGATGAAGATGCATACTTCATGCCTGTCTTCATTGCCGATGAGGGAACGAACATTCAGCCGGGGGATTCCCTGGCCTTCGTCAATTTTCGCGGGGACCGGGCCGATCCCCTTTTCAGGCTGTTGACAGATTGGAACCAATTCAAGCATTGGGTATTGGCCAAACTCAAGCTCCAGGTCCTTCCGTTCGGAAATTATAATAATGAGTACCTCCGGGAACTCGGCGTGGAGCCGGTCCTTGTCGAGGAGAGCCACCCCCATACGCTGGGAGAAGTCTGGTACAACGCCGGGTTGACGCAGCTTCGATCGGCTGAGTCGGAAAAGTTCAAACACGTCACCTACTTTTTCGATGGCCTCCGCGATTTGAGCAAAAAGTTGGATCCCAAGCGATTCATTACCCGGATGATAAAGTCCAACAAGATTGAAAATCACTACGAAATGCCCAAGATGAAGGCGCAAGAAATTGCCGATGAAGACATCAAGTATATCTTGGGGGAGGGAGTCCCGAAGGTAGACGTGGGTGTTATCAATTTCGCCAATTCCGATATTGTCGGTCATTCCCATGTCTCGCATTTTGAAGACGTTGTTGAAGCCGTTAGCGAAGTGGACCGACAGGTCGCGCGCGTCTGGGGAGCGATTCAGAAGGTCGATGGCATTTTAATTATTACGGCGGACCACGGCTCCTCAGAGGAAATGGCCAAACTCACCGATCAGGGGACCCTCAAACGGGATGCCAAAGGACGCATTATTGCCAACAAGGCCCACGCCTTTGATAACCCAGTCGACTTCATCGTCCTCGGGCACGGAGCGAATCGGATTACCCTGAAAAACGGCGGCAGCCTCAAAAACCTCGCCCCCACCCTCCTGCAACTCCAGGGTATTGACAAGCCCGCCGAGATGACCGCCGAGAGTCGTGTGGAAGGAACCGAAAGCGGCCAGTTCAAAGGCCGACCACTCTTTATCGTCGTTCGCGACGGTCAAGGCATAAACAAGTGGAGAAATCCCGAGCAGTATCCCGAGGCCTTTATCTATGACGCTGTCCATCAAGCGCGCTCCCGCAATGGTGGCCAACTACTGGTTGACGACTTGGTGAGTACCGTTCCTTCGGCGAGAACGGAACTCGCGGCCCATGGCGCCGAGGTTGGACATCCGCCTTATCAGATGGGGGATTCCGAGACCGGCCACCGAAACATGGGCGAAGGGCGAGAATTTTTAACGCCATTGAGTCAGATCAACCGCCTTCTCGAGCAGCCCGATTTTGCTCAAAAATCGTCGGTGCGCGCGCTTTTGGACAATGCCAGCCAAGCCGGCAAGCGTCTGCATTTATGGGGGATGATCTCACCGGGCGGCGTTCATTCGCATACGGATCACTTCCTGAAATTCATGGACGTGGTGGCTAAGGTACCGGGCATCGGGGACATCATCTTGCACCCCGTGTTCGACGGTCGGGACACCGATACGCCCGGATGGGAATCCTTGCAAGTCATTTTGGATCATGCGTTAGACCTTGGGCTGAATTTTGCCCGCAGAGTGAAGGTGGGTGTAGTCGCCGGCCGTTATTATCCGATGGACCGCGACGGCCTGAACAACGACCTCGGCGGAGGTGACGGCAGCGCACTGTGGAAAGAACGAAGTTTCCCAGCGTATGATGCGCTGGTTCATGGACTCGGACCCGCTCAGCGCTCATCGCAAAGAGTCTTATCGGGCGAATCCGCATAGAGGCATGCCGCCGGGAACTCGCTGCGCATTAACGCTGGATCGGTGAGCCCCTCAGGCGCCGCGGCGGGTGTCGTGCGACGGGTGGCGCGATGTAGGTATCGCTTCTGCTCGCCATTGGCATCGGTGAGTCATCAGAGCTTGGAATCGCCCGTGGCCAGATAATGTCTGCCATAGGGCGCGAGTTCTTCGGGTAACGGCGGGCCCCGCCAAAACCGCCGGGAGCAACAGCACAAGCATGCCGATCGGC
>JBBQYF010000235.1:0-4244 GCA_038208955.1 Elusimicrobiota bacterium | reverse complement strand
GCATCTGAGGCATCGGCCAAACATCCGGGACGAAGTCCATCGCCCAAACTGTAGCTCACATCGTAAGCCCGTAAAATTTCCGTGATCTCATCAAAATGCGTATAGAGAAAGTTCTCTTCGTTATGCGCGATGCACCATTGCGCCAAGATCGAACCACCGCGGCTGACAATGCCAGTGATTCGGTTGCGCGTGAGCGGCACGTGCGCTTTTCGGACACCCGCATGAATCGTGAAGTAGTCCACGCCCTGCTTGGCTTGGCGTTCGAGAATGTCGCGCATCACCGGCCAGGAGAGATCTTCAATCTTGGGTACTTCGTTTAAGGCCTGGTATATGGGAACCGTGCCGACGGGAACGGTGCTGGCTTCAATAATCGCATTGCGGATCAAATCAAGATCGCCGCCCGTCGATAAATCCATGACGGTATCGGACCCGTAATGAATCGCCATATGAAGTTTTTCCAGCTCCTGCTCGATATCCGACGTCGTCGCGGAGTTGCCGATATTGGCGTTGATCTTGCAGCTCACGCCGATGCCCACGCCCATGGGGTCAAGGCGCTGTTTTAAATGGAGGATGTTGGCGGGAATAATGAGGCGCCCCGCGGCAATCTCTTCACGGATAAATTCCGGGGTGACTTTTTCTTTTTCGGCCACCCGTTTCATTTCGGGGGTAATCTGTCCTTGGCGCGCCGCTTCGAGTTGTGTCATTTAAAATCCTCCGGTTACGGCTTCCGCGCTCCTCCCAAAGGAGAAGGAAATGCTTTATCCGATTTGTATCAAAGGTTGTTCGTTGCCCGCGTGAAGCACACTGATCCGGGCGGCCACCCACTCGGCGGCCTTGCGAAAGGCCTGGGCTTGGACAGAATCCGGATCCGAAAGGCTAATCGGAACCCCCCGGTCTCCCCCGCGCCCGACGGCCGAATTAAACGGTACCTGCCCAAGCAGCGGAACATCGAATTCCTTGCTTAACACCTCGCCGCCTTTTCCATCAAAGAGATCTATGTGATGATGGCAGTTTGGACAGTCCAGGCCGGCCATATTTTCAATGATGCCCAGCACCGGCACGCGAACTTCGTTAAACATCGCGATCGATCGCCGCACATCGGAAAGCGCGACTTCTTGCGGTGTCGTCACAATTACCGCACCGGAAAGCGGCACGGTCTGCACAAGACTAAGCGGCGCATCCCCCGTCCCCGGGGGTAAATCGACGATCAGATAGTCGAGCTCTCCCCAAGCGACGCTTGTCAAAAATTGTTTGATCACACCATGAAGCATCGGGCCGCGCCAAATAATCGCTTTTCCGGGATCGACGAGAAATCCGATCGACATCACTTTGATCCCGTGACCTTGCATGGGAATCAAGTGTTCTTGAGCGTCAACGCTGGGTCGATCTTTCTCCGAGATCCCCAGCATCATCGGGATATTCGGCCCGTATATATCGGCGTCAAGAACTCCGATTTTCGCGCCGGCGCGCTGGAGAGCGATCGCCAAGTTTACCGCCGTCGTGCTTTTTCCGACACCGCCCTTTCCACTCGCGACGGCTATGACGTTTTTGATGCCCGGCGGCAACGCATTGCTTTCTTTCAGGCGATTATCTTTAGCGACCTCGGCCGTTAATGTGATTTCGACATTCGTCACGCCGGCGACGCGCATCACGGCTTCGGTCGCGTCCGCTTTCATTTTATCTTTAAGGGGGCAGGCCGGCGTGGTTAAAACGAGGGTCAATGCCACATCGCCGCCCCGAATGACAATGTTGCGAATCATGTTCAAGGTGACCAGATCTTTATGAAGCTCCGGTTCTTGAACGTGACGTAGCGCGCTTAAAATATCGTCGGATGTAGGCATGATCGTTAGACGCCGGGCGCCCCGCCGCCCAGCTTTCCGTAGACGGGAATCGGCCGCTTCGGCTCACCATAACTGATCGATTTAGCGACGGACATCAGTTCGGCTGTAATGACGAGGTAGGCCCAGGTGGGGATGGGGACTTTTGAGCAGCCTTGAATGAGCACGGGTTTGCCTTGGAAGATCGACCAATCTTTCTGGCTGATCGCGTCGCGAAAATCTTTTTCCCGGAAGATGCTCCCCGGGATGAACATGCTGGGATCAATAATTTCCACGCAGTACCTACTCTCTCGAACTAAAACGTTGTCGTCGGCGAGATGGGCGAACTTAGACGGAGAAGGATTCTCCGCAACCACAGCTGCGCGTAGCATTGGGATTCTTAAAGGTGAATCCTTTTCCTTGGAGCCCGTCAACATAATCCAGCTCCAAGCCCTGTAAATATTCGGCGCTTTTCGCGTCCACAATCAGCCGAACTCCGTCAACATCGAACGACAGGTCCCCCTCGTGCGAACCGTCGAATCCGAGCATGTAGGACATTCCTGAACATCCACCGGATCGCACACCGACCCGTAAACCCAAGTCCGGCTTATCTTCTTTGGCAATTAATCGCTTCACTTCGGCAGATGCTCCCGCGGTCAATACGATGATGGGTTTCACTTCTTGTTGGGTTTCCATGATGGGCTCCTTTACACGAATTCGAGCAGAATCGACGGATCAAGTGGCTTCACTGCTTGCTTAACGAGGGGTCCATTGACGAGAGCGGGTTCGCCTTCCTCATACGTCATTCGTTCATTAGCATAGAACACGCCAATCGGAATGCGGTTCCCCCACTCCTGTGCCCGTTTCATCGCGGCGTCGAAATTCGTCGTGTCATGGTTCTCATCTTCCAATTTGTAGACGCGCTCTTTGAACCAGGGATACGTGTTAGTTTTGTTGTAGGTGACGCAAGGGCTAAAAACGTCGACGATGGCGAAACCTTTATGCTTGATCGCCTTTTTGTAAAGTTCGGCCAGCTGTGCCGGTTCGCCGGAGAAACCGCGTCCGACGAAGGATGCGCCGCCCGCTAAAGCGAGTGCAATGGGATTTAACTGGCTTTCTAAATTGCCCTGCGGGGTTGATTTTGTCTTGACCATACGTTCGGTCGTCGGCGACGCCTGCCCGGTCGTTAAACCGTAAATCTGGTTATCCATAACAATATAGGTAATGTCTAGATTGCGGCGCATGGAGTGGACGAAATGCCCCACGCCGATGCCGTAACCGTCGCCATCGCCACCCGTCACAATTACCGTCATGTCATGGTTGGCGAGTTTGGCGCCGCTGGCCACGGGCAACGACCGGCCGTGTAGCGTGTGTAAACCATAGGAGTTAAAGAATCCAGGCAAGTTCGACGAACAACCGATGCCCGAAACGACCATAATATCTTTCGGATCGAGATTGAGATCGGCGCAGGCTTTTTGGAGAGAGTTGAGGACGCCGTAGTCGCCGCAGCCCGGGCACCAGTCTGGTTTTACTTCCGATTTAAATACCGCTGCATCCGCCATGATAGTCTCCTTTATTACCGAGCGCCTGCCGCCGCCGTCGCGGGGGCTGGGCTCTTCGCCAGAATTTTTTTGAGTTGCGTATAGACTTCACTCGGAGCAAATGGTTCGCCATCGTATTTGAGAATCCGGTCCTGAATGTGAATGCCGGTTTCCATTCGCAAGAGGCGAGACATTTGGGAGGTGAAATTATTTTCAATCATGACCAACCGTTTGCACTTGGATAAGAGCGCGGTGGTCTCGTCGACCAAGAACGGTGCGGCCACTTTGATCATGTGAATATTCGCCGACACGCCTTCTTCTTCGAGCCGGCGCATGAGCGCTTTAAGCAGGTTGTAGGTCGAGCCCCAACCCACAAGCGTGATCTCGGCGTTGGGGGATCCTTCGAGTTTCGGCGCATACAACTTGGCCAACTCCTTGCGCGCCCCCTCGACTTTACGCATCCGTTTTTCCACCATCTTCTTGCGCGTCGGGGGGTCGGTAAACACGTCCGAAATGACTTCGCCTTTCTCGTTATGCTCGTCGCTGGGCGCAATGTAAAGCGTATTGCGCGTCCCGGGAATGGCGCGGGGCGAAATACCGCTGGGGGTGTCGAGGTATCGTTTATAAGGTTCGCTGCTCGTCCATTCCGTAATCATTTCGCCGCGGTCCACGCGGACGTTCAAATCGAGCTTGTCGACGGTTTCCGTATGTTCCGACAGCATCAGGTCCGAGAGCATCAAGACGGGGCATTGGTATTTATCGGCCAAATTGAACGACTCGGCGGTAGTGTAAAACGCGTCTTCGATCGTCTGCGGAATCAAGATAATCCGCGGATATTCGCCTTGACTTGCGCCCAAGACCTGAAACAAATCGCCCTGCTCTGTTT
>JBBQYF010000234.1:0-4279 GCA_038208955.1 Elusimicrobiota bacterium | reverse complement strand
GCGGATAATGCCATCCCCGCCAGTAAGAGTCCGACCAAACACCCTAAGTAGGGACGTGCCAATCCTGGAAATGAAATGCCGGGTGGGATCATGTCGGGATGCAGCAAGACGTCCTGGATGAGTTGTTTAATGGATGGCGAGTCCGCTTGCGTGCTCTTGCCCGCTGGAAGCGGTATTGCCCCCGCCGTTACCGGCATTGCCAAGGCCAGGCGGCTGGCGACCCGCTGGCCTTCGGTTCGTCTCAGGAGCGCTCTAATGCGCTCCAAAAGTTCCGGCATTTCAAAGGGCTTGAGAACATAATCATCGGCGCCCGTTTGAAATCCCCTTATTTTCTCCTCCGTCCGGTGGGCCGTTCCGGTAACCATAATAATGGGAACATGCTGCAGTTCTTGGCGATTTTTTAAAACCCGGCAAAGTTCGAAACCGGTAAGGTCAGGCAGTTGCACATCGAGCAGGATCAAATCGGGACTAAATTCGAGCGCCTTGGCGTAGCCTTGATTGGCATCGACCGCCACGGCCACTTCGTAGCCATGGGTTGTCAAAAATTCATTCATCAAACGGCTAACGAGATCGCTGTCGTCGATTACGAGGATCTTGTTCATGGCAGTCCCCGCTTTATATCGATCCAACGAACGATGTCTTCCTGGCGATACCGCCATTCCCGACCCAGCTTAAAACCGGGCAATTCGCCCTTGACCGTTTTTTTGAGGATGGTAAAGGTGTTCCATTGCAGGATTTCAGCAACCTGTTTCACGGTAAGCAGTGGCGGCGTGTTGGGCCTGTTTGGCTGCATAGAGCTCCTGAATGCTTATACAGGCTAACAAGCTCTAAAACAAGGCCTGGATCCATTTTTAGCACAAATTTCACATTTTCTTGATGCGGGCTTAGCACTACATCTGTTATGTTTGGAAGGTCCTAAATCTAATTAACTATTAGAGAATTTATTCGAAACACTTAAGGAGAAGAATAACATGATTAGAAAGCCTTCAGAATGGTGTATGGCCGCTCTCGTCGTGGTATCGTTCGTCGTTAGTTCGAATGCCGCGGTGAAGTCGCTCAACGTCACGACGAACAACCATACTTACCGTAAATACTCAGCCGCAGAAGGAACAAGCGGACCGTTTGTCAACTTCACATTACCGCCGATGGGTTCGGTTACGAATGCCATTCCGGAACCGAGTTCGGGGACGACAACCCTCTCTGCGTATTTCACACCCGTCTCTTCGGGGACGCAGTTTAATTGCCAAGCTGCTTATAACGTTAACACCACGTCCGCCGCCGTTGTCACCGTGCAAAATTCGAGCGGAACGCTAAATTGTAAAATCCGCTTCAACTAGCCTGGATTACTGTCTTATCCATAAGGGAGCCATCGGCGATCAACCGATGGCTCTTTTTTTATGGTCTCCGACCGTTAGATGAGGAAGTTTTCCCGGCTTAAGTACGCCAACACCCGCTTGGTACTCTGCTCAAGCGTTTCGCTTCCACCGGTTGCAAGGAGCAGCTCGGGATTCTCCGGTGGCTCGTAGGGTGCCGATACCCCGGTAAAATCTGGGATTTTACCTTCTCGGGCTTTCCGATAGAGGCCTTTGACATCCCGTGCCTCGCATTCTTCTACGGTGGCTGCGCAATAGACTTCTATGAACTGGCCGGGGGCCAACAACTTCCGTACTTGCGCGCGGTCGGCCCGGTAGGGAGAAATAAAAGCGCTAAGACAAATGACATTGGCCTGGCAAAGCAATTTGGCCACTTCCCCTATGCGCCGGATATTTTCTGTTCGTGATGTCGGTGAAAAGTCTAAATCGTTGTTGAGACCATGGCGAATATTATCCCCATCAAGGACAAAAGCATTTTTTCCATTTTCGACGAGCGCCAGCTCGACTTCCCGGGCGACCGTGGACTTTCCGGATCCGGAAAGTCCTGTGAACCAGACAACCACACCTTTTTGCCCAAGTTTATGCGCGCGGTCCTGCGCCGTGAGTTTTCCATGATGCCATTGAATGTTTGGATCCACGCCGCCATTTTATCACAATCCCTTTACCGTCGGAACTAATCGGCCAGAGCCGCGTTACGTTGGGGAGCTGTTGCAAGTTTTTAGAAATGTCACACATTAGCGTTTAATAGAAATGTCACACCTGTAGGTGTTGAAGTGCTGTTATTTGTTGTGGCCATTTTTATTTGGCATAAGCCATTGCGCTACGCTGTGATTTGTAACCGTACTTTCGCCACGGATGATTGTCCGCCGGCTTATGCGGTTTTCGGGCTAACCATTGATGCCAGTTCCTTGCCGACGGTGTCTTCTTGCGGATTTAGTTTCTTTGCGATGGTCTTAAAATTCAGATACGTCTCCTTAAAACGCAAGTGCGTTGTGCGATCCAAACGAATCTCGATGTCGATCATGTGTTTGGGCCGCACGACGACGGGTTGGTCTTTGAAGAGCTGAAAATAGCGATTTTGAAAACGCAACGTGTAATCGTTTCCGACGATGCGCGGCGTGCGAAAACTTAAGATTTCATTCAAGTGATGTTCACGGCCCATGGGTCGGTGGGCATTGGTGGTATTGCATGGTGGAACAGAAAAGCGGGCGTTGTGCGCCGGGATATAGACCTCTTCGAGAAAGCGATTGCCGGTGTCTTGAGCCGAAATACCCGCCAGGCGTAGTTCTTTCACCAACCGGTCTTGGTGCGTGTTAAACGAGCGTTCGACCCGTCCTTTGGCTTGTGGGCTATCCGCACAGATCACGTCGATTCCTAAGTCATTGATGGCCCGCTTGTACTGGGTCATCGGGTACAGATCTTTAAGCGCTTCGTCCATGTTCGCTTGGCGGTTGACTCGGTAAATCGAATCTTTATCGACATAGAAAGCCACCGGTCGGCCATAGATTTTTAGATACGCCTGGGTGTGTTGGAAGAGCGTCAAGGTGTCTTCAACATCCACAAAACGGGCATACAGAATCCGGCTCGTCGCGTCATCGATATAAAGCAACAGCACGCAACGCGGGCCCCGGTCCTCGAACCACTCATGATCCGATCCATCCAGCTGCACCAGTTCCCCGACGCAAGCGCGGCGTTCCCGCCAGGCACGATGGCGCGTTTTCGGATGATAGCCTTTCCATAGACCGGCCCTGACCATTCCTTGTCGCAACGTGGACACCGACAACATGATCTTTTGATCCGCTAAATTTTCACAGGCAAACGTCGGCCCAAATCCCGCATACAAAGGGTCCTTCAATCGAGCAATCGCCCGATCCAATACACCGGCCTTTAACCGATGATTCGACGGTTGACCGCGTAGCCCGTGAACCAGGCCAGCCGCTCCTTCTTGCTCGACCCGCTGGCAAAGACGGATGACCTGGCGCCGTCCCAGACCTAACTGGTGCGCCGCTTGCCTTTTATTCAATCGATGCTCGATTACTTCTTGAATCACTTTAAATCGATCAACCGCTCGTCGCCCCATGGGAATTTCCTCATTTCGCAATTCCATCCCTGCCTCCTCGACTGCCGTTTAGCTTGTCCAGTGACAATGACTTTTATCCCAGGGTGTGACATTTCTATTAAACGCAAGTGTGACATTCTAAAAACGGCAACAGTTACGTTGGGGAGCTTGCAAAAATTGGCCATTTAGCGTAGAATGGAAATGTTATGAATTACCAGCTCTCGATTTCTAAGCATCTTTGCATGCGGGTATGCCGTTGGGCTATCCCGCTACGGGTGCATTCGGGTCTGGTGATCTAGCAACAACTCAACCACAACGACAACCAGATACCTAAGGCACCCATCCTCCCCGAGGATGGGTTTTGTTTTTTCTACCCCCTCACTTTCCCAAAAAAGAAAAATCACTGCCTCCGCGGAGGATTCAAGAATGGAAGTCCTGATCAGGGGGTGGTGGAAAGAAGAATGTCGCATCAACCGAACAGAGGAGGCAAAAGTGACCATTGAAGACGCCGCACGCGAGAACAAACTGGCCGAACTAGAAATTGTCCGGCAAAGCTTCGACGATAAAAATAAAAGAATCTGGGAGCTCGAGAAAAAGGTCGAATTGCTGGAGGGCCTGCTCAACCGGTCAACCGCCGTTCAGGCCAATTTCCCCCAGCCCCAGCCGTTACCAGCGGTTCGACCGGCCCCGCGCCGGTGGACGGTCCGATGAGTTGTACCCGATCCTGTCGCGAAAATGTTAAAAGTGCATAAACCAGAAATATAGAAAGTGCATAGGGCAGTCGGTTAGTACGCTCCTCCGATAGACAAAGGGGGACGTAATGGAGGACCGACTAGCCATGAAGAAT
>JBBQYF010000233.1:0-4376 GCA_038208955.1 Elusimicrobiota bacterium | reverse complement strand
GGGCCGAAATTTTATTGAAAAAACATCCCGCGCCTATGAACTGATCCAAGCATCCCTCGTCGATGCAGGCGCCGCGGCGGCCGCAGGGTCCTATGCTTTTATGGAGAATAGTCTCTACACCGTCGAGGCCTGGTCGCACATTCTCGAACGTCTGACTCCCACAGGCGTGTTTGCCTTCTCGCGCTGGTACTACGGGGCCGCTTCCTGGCCCGTTGAAACCTACCGGCTGGTGGCGTTGGCCGGCGCCGCCTTGCGCGCGGAACACATTTCCTCTCTTTCGCGGCACGTCCTTCTCATCCACTCAGCGCGCGTAACGCGGGGTGAAGAGGGACTGGTAACATTAATGGTTTCACGTTCTCCATTTACGCCAGCCGACATTGCCGCGGCCCGGCAAGCCTGTTACGCGATCCATTGCCGTGTTGCTTATTCCTGGCAGACGAATGATGATCCGGTCTATGAGCAGCTGTTGATGGATGATCTCCCCGCAGATTACGCCACAAACTTTCCGCTCAATATCGTTCCACCTACCGACGATCAACCCTACTTTTTTTTCTTCGCCCGTTTTCGTGATCTATGGAATGGAGAACATATGACGTTCGGCGGAGCCTCATCGTGGAATACCCCAACGATCAAAATACTTGTGAGCTTGACCGTTCTGAGTCTGGCTCTGGCCGTTATCGTCTTGATGATGCCGCTGTGCTGGCCCGGAATTCGAGGGCGCCTGTTTGGTCAGAGCGAAGGTGGTTTCCGTCTGGGATTCTATTTTGCATTCATAGGACTGGCCTATATGTTGGTCGAGATCGGTTTGATCCAGCGCTTTGGGCTCTTTTTAGGGGATCCCACTTATGCGTTCACCGTCACACTGTTTAGTTTACTCGTCGGTAGCGGCCTAGGGAGTTGGGCATCGCAGGGGTTACAAAAACTTGGCGTCGCGCCTGAACTGCTCTTGTCCTTGGTCGGTATTGGCGTGCTTGGCACCGAGTGGGCGAGTGGCCAGTTGTTGGGTCATTCGCTGGGACTGCCGATCCCGGCGCGAATCGTTCTGGCGATGGCTGTTGTTACTCCGTCGGCATTTCTAATGGGGTTTTGTTTTCCGCTCGGTATAGATGCCGTCGCTTTTTGGCCCGAGCCCGCGAGGGGCTGGTGCTGGGCTGTCAACGGAGCTTTTTCGGTGCTCGGTTCGGTACTCGCGATGGATTTGTCGTTTGGGCAGGGAATTCGCATGACACTTTGGACGGGCGCGGCTTGTTATGCGGTTGTGGTTTTACTGTACCACAGAACAAATGGTAGCAACGGATAACGACGGGGTAACGGTAACGGCTAAACCTGCCCTACAAATCCTCTACCCTGCGGCTGTCTGGCAGCGACCTAATCGTCGTTGCAGATCCCAAGGCCGCCGCGCCGCCATCGGGCCGGATGTAAACACTCCACCCCGGCAACTCCCTGAGTGTGATTTGCCGGGAGAAGTCGGGCAAAAACTTCATCACAAATTGATCTTGCGCGGCGGGCGGAAAAGCCACCCAGCGTAACTTCGAAGGAATATTCTGCCGAAAGTGTTCCATCGTCACGGGAGCGCCTCCAATTTCTCGGTCGAGAAGCGCATAGTCAAAATGGTAGAGCCGACCATCGGCCAAAAAGCTTGTCAGTGAATTCCATGGCAAATAGACTTCCTCCGGATGCCGTTTCATGAAGTTGTATCCCATTCGCAAGGGATTGGTATCGAGGGCATTGATATTTCCGGCGAGGTGCAGATAAAAATAGGAAATCGTTAAGGTATGAATCAAGATGGACGACGCGACGCCAAATAGCACCCCCACTTTCGCCAAGTGCTGAGCGATTAAATGGGTGGGGCTGCGCTCGGTGCCTTCCGATATTTCGCGAAGAAGTAAGCCAATGGCGATCACCATAAAATAAACACAGAAGCTGAGCGCATTTAATCCGCCTCCGGCTTTGACGCGGCCGATTAACGCCGTCGGAATCATGCAAATGCCCACGATGAAGAAAAGCGCCCACTCGCGGCCCAAGAATTGCCGCCAAACGACACGCAGGGGATTCTTCGACGTGCGTATCGCGTACATCCCAAACAGAATCGATAGCAACATAAGCCACCGGCATTCGTCCAGGAGCTCGCCAATGGCTCGACCTTGTACTTTAACCCAAGTCCCTTCCCACGGTTGGCGGCAAGGATTGATCACGAGATTATCCCAAAGCCGGCTAAATCCGAACTTATGGCCGAAGAGAACTGCCGCCGATGTTCCGCAGATGAATAGATAACCGACATATCGCCCCGCGGCTTGCGCACCCTCGCGGATGAGCAAGTAAATTGGAAGGGCGACGATGATCGGGAGCATCACTTGTTTCGTCCAAACCGAGAGTACCGCACAACAGGCCGACAATAGGAGGAACAGGCGATCATCAGCGGCGCGGCGTTTGAGCAGGAGCGTACAAGCGATCGCCCCCAACCCTAGCGCGGGTGCGTCGGAATGATTGGCATAGCCCGAACCCGCCAAGATATCGGTTTCATGGCTATAGAGGGCAAAGGCGAGCAAGCAGAGAATGGTAAAAGCCAGGCGAGGACGCGTTTTTTCAGGACGTAAAAAAAGCCACACAACCGGGCCAAAATAATAGGTATAGGTTAAAAGCTTGGCTAACATGGTCGCCGTGGTCGCGCGTTGAGCAAATAACGTGACGGGATAATAGGCAAAAGCCGTGCCCGGGCCGTACATCATGTCGAGCACGGGCCCCCGTTCGAGCGGATAGAAATGCGGCAATCCCCGGGCGATAATATAAGAAGGGAGTAACCGAACGCTTTCCCACATGTGGAAGGGACCTTGCAAAATTTCGCGCAAACCGATGGCCACAAAAAACACCGCTCCGATGGGAATAAGGGCGACGACCAATCGATCCGGACCGGACCAATTCGTCAAACGGCGATACGCTTGCCATCCGCCGGCCACGGCTAGACCGGCACAAGCAAAAAAGGAGGTATCGATAATCAGTTTGATGATGGACATGCCTTGTAAAGACTATAGGGGTTGTAGCGAAAATTCAACCACTTTTTTCCTCTTGAAAGCACGAACTTGGGGGGATACCCTGCAGCGAGGGGGCCCGGTACGCTTCCCCTCTACAATGAACCCACCAATCACCATGAAGGAACGATTCCAGCAACTGTTGAGCGAGACGACGACGTTTTTCGTCGCTCAGGAAGCGGCCTACGACCCCGACCGGGAATTGGTGGACCACCTCCATACCCGCGCCCTCGAATTTGTCGTCGAATCGCAACAAGCGCCTCGGTCCTTTGAGCGTTTTGTTGCCTACTTGATGGGTCTTTCCAGCATGGACGCGCATTATCCTCTGCATGCCATCCAAATGATGTGTCTAACCTTGCACCTTTTACGCGACGAGAAGTTGAGACAGGAAGAGCGCGAGGAATTAGCCATCGCGGCCTACTTCGCCGATTTTGGTTTTCGCGCGGCCTGGCTGAGCTATCAGAGCGCCCATACCGGCTCGGCCGTCTACCATTTGCGAGAGTTCTCCTTCCCCTGGTGGACGCTGGGGACGGAGCGCCTCATCCTTTTCCATCATGATCCCTCCAGTGATTTGTCACCCAAAAAGATGCTGTCGCTGACCGCAAACTTCCTGGCTATTTTGCTCGGCATGGGGACCGAAGAACCGCCGAACGATTTGCCCTCGCCGGCCAAAGCCGTGCAACTATTAATGGACGATGAACGTTTTCCATCCGAAAGTCGCAAACATTTTATTGAGAGTTTGTCGGCCTACTCTCTGGGCAGTTGGGTCCGGCTCAATACCGGGGATATCGGTCTCGTGATCGGCAATCGTAGCGGTAATCCGCTACGGCCGATTGTCGGCCTGTATCAGGCCGGGCAGTCGTTCGGGCTCTTGAAGGCCAACGCTGAATGTTTGGAAATTGATCTGAAAAAAGAAATCGCGTACATGATTGCGGGTGAAGCATTACCGCGAAAGCAAGATCGTGCGCTATTTGATCATCCAGACACGTGGATCCCCCGCTGGAGTAAATCGCTTCCCGATGCCGCTCCAGAGGCAGAACCCGACGTGGCGCCCGAACCGTCGCCCGCAACGAATATGGCCGACATCGTTGTACCTGTGCCCCTCACGATTGTGCAAAGTCCATTCCCTACGTCGATGTCGCTGGAAGAACCCATGCCCGCCCCGATTTCAAACTTTACTGGCACGAGCCGCTTGGAGGCCGCAAGGTCCGCCGCGGCGCCGGCACCCGAGACCCGAGTACTGACAAGGGACGCGCCACCGTCCGAAGTAATCGTTGAGACCAGCGCAGGGGCGCCCAGCCATTCGCGGGGACTCATCGCGGATAACGACCTGCCAGATGAACCCCC
>JBBQYF010000232.1:0-4385 GCA_038208955.1 Elusimicrobiota bacterium | reverse complement strand
AATCTTAAGTGTCCCGTCCCCTTCGCAGTTTTCGCATCGTCCCCCTTTCACGTTAAACGAAAATCGACCAGGCTGGTAGCCGCGGCGCTTGGCCTCCGGTAATTGTGAGAACAGTTCGCGAATGACGCCGTAAGCTCCGGTATACGTGGCGGGGTTGGACCGCGGGGTCCGGCCGATCGGGGACTGGTCGACAACAATCACCTTGTCCAGATGTTCGAGGCCCTTGATGGCGCGGTATTTGCCCGGGGGATCCTTTGCCTGATAAAGATGTTGGGCCAAAACCTTGTGGAGAATCTCATGGACAAAGGTCGACTTCCCCGAACCCGAAACCCCCGTAATGCCCACGAAGCATCCGAGCGGTATCCGCATGTCAATATTTTTCAAATTGAATTGCGAGGCGCCCAGAATTTCGAGCCAACGGCCACTGACGCCGTGGCTTCCCTGAGAGGGTAGCGGCGCGGCTGGCGGCGTCTTTCCCTTGGATTTTCGCGGAGGCAGCCCCGTCGGCCTGTCGACCGATTCCGCGGGGGTGCGCCGCGTCGTGGGCACCGGAACCATCAGTTCTCCCTTCAGATATCGGCCGGTTAAGGATTTGGGCTCATCGAGAATATCTTGCAGGGTTCCTTCCGCCACAATTTCCCCGCCATGCACCCCGGCCCCCGGCCCTAGGTCGACCACCCAATCGGCGGCACGCATTGTTTCTTCATCATGCTCGACCACGAGCAAGGTGTTACCCATATCCCGCAGACGCAGCAAGGTCTTTAATAGCCGATCGTTATCGCGTTGATGAAGTCCGATCGTCGGCTCGTCCAACACATACATCACGCCGACGAGACCCGAACCAATTTGCGTGGCCAGATGAATCCGTTGCGATTCGCCCCCCGCTAGCGTCGCGCTCTCACGGTCAAGCGTTACATAGTCCAATCCGACGTTGACGAGAAAGGTCAAGCGGCTCTGGATTTCTTTAAAAATTTGTTTGGCGATGACCTTCTCTTTCTCACTCAGAACAAGGGTTTTAAAAAAATCTGAGGATTTCGTGACGGAAAGCGCGCAAAGTTCGGCGATGGACTTTTGTGCCACGGTGACGGCCAGCGACTCGGGTTTCAGTCGCGCTCCCTTGCAGGACGGGCAGAGGCGGCGACGCATGAACCGGTTAAACACTTCTTCTTTGACAAATTCCGATTCGCTTTCCTTGTAACGCCGCTGAAGCTGCGGGATGACGCCTTCAAACTCTTGATCTTTTCTTCCCCAATGCACTTTATACTGCCCGCCACCATAAAGGATCTGCTTTTGGTGTTCGCGCTTTAGCTCGTTCCAGGGCTTCGTCGCGGAGATTCCGCTGCGCCGGCAAACATCTTCCAAAATCTCTTCATAGTAACCGGCCCAGGATTTTTTCCAGCGGTGCATGCGTGTCGTGACGGGATCCGACCAGGCGCGGATCGCCCCATCGCGGATCGACAGCTCCGGATTCGTTACCACGAGGTCCGGATCGACCTCGAGCTTGGTTCCCAAGCCATCACACGTGGGGCAGGCGCCGTATGGCGAGTTAAACGAAAACATCCGCGGCTCGATTTCGGGCAAACTCGTCCCGCAATGGGTGCAGGCATGATGTTCGCTGAAAAGAATGTCTTTATGCACTTTCTCGCTCACTCCCGCTTGAGAGGGAGCCACCGTCATCGTCGATCCTTCGCCCGGCGGGCTAGCGCTATGGGAACCACCATTGGCCGATTGAACGTTTACCAGGACCAATCCTTTACTTTCTCGGAGTGCGGTTTCAACAGAGTCGGCCAGCCGCTCGCGAACATCCGCCCCCATGACCAACCGGTCGACGACGAGGTCAATCTTGTGCTTCTTGTAGCGATCAAGCTTGATGTCTTCCTCGAGCCCCATAACCTGATCGTTGACGCGCACTCGCACAAAACCGGATTGGCGCAATCGTTTGAAGAGTTCTTCATAAGTACCGATGCGTCCCTGAATCAACGGCGCCATGATCTGTAGCTTCGTCCCGTCGTTTAACTTTAATATTTCGTCGATAATCTGCTGAGCCGATTGCGGTTTAATTTCCCGGCGGCAGTTTGGACAATGCGGTTTCCCAATGCGCGCAAACAGCAACCGCAAATAGTCGTAGATTTCTGTGACGGTCCCGACGGTTGAACGCGGGTTGTGCGAGGGTGTGCGCTGTTCGATGGCAATGGCCGGGGACAAACCCTCGATCATGTCGACGTCGGGCTTTTCCATCAGTTCGAGGAATTGTCGGGCGTAGGCCGACAAGCTTTCCACATAACGGCGCTGGCCTTCGGCGTAAATCGTGTCGAATGCGAGCGACGATTTGCCGGACCCGGAAAGACCCGTCAGAACGACCAGCTTGTCGCGAGGAATCTTCAAGCTGACGTTCTTAAGGTTATGCTGACGCGCGCCTTTGATCGTAATAAAGTCGGTGTTCATAACTCTCCGCGAAGGGTAACGCCAGTCCCGTGTGACGTTTGATTATTGGTACTTGACCCCGCAACCGTAGGAAGCCGTGGCGGACATCACCACGGGTTGGTGCGCCATCGACGCGTCCAAGGCCGCTGACACGTAATTTGTCGCCCCGGCAATATCCGCCGAATCCGTGGACGGACGGTTGTCGATCGCCCCTTTATAAATCAAAGTGCCGCTGGGATCGATGACATACATCGCCGGTGTCGTTTTGGCCTCATAGAGGCGTCCGACGACGCCCGTGGGATCAAGCAGCACGGCGGTCGGAGCGGCTTTAAACTTCGTCACATCTTTGTTGGCCTGATCGGCCGTAACGTAGCCTTCCTTCCCGGGGGCAGAGGAAACGATGGAAAGCCAAATCACGCCTTTTGCCTTATAGGTGGTTTGCAATTTTTGCATGCTGCCGACGTCATAGAATTTGTGCACGAAGGGACAGCTGTCGTTAAACCACTCAAGAACGACATACTTTCCTTTATAGTCTTTCAACGAATGGGGTTGACCGTTACTGTCTTGGGTCGAAAAGTCAGGCGCGAGCTGACCGATTTGAGGAGCGGCCGAGACGAAGCCCGCTTGCAAACCGACGAACATTGAAACCACGATGGCGGATAAACGTTTATGCATATTTTTCTCCTTTTGATTGAAACGCCTGAGCGGCCGGGACGTTCCCCACTCTTTTAGACGCGCGACGGCTATAAAAAGTGGAGCGTGGGCGAGGCGGCGGTCAGCGAAGGTCTTTGAACGACGGTATCATGGCGTTGGCTGGCATCATCTCGCACGGGGTGATCCAAATTAAAATGCAGTCCGCGGCTTTCTTTTCTCATCATAGCAGAACGCACCACGAGCTCAGCGACGGTAGCGATATTGCGCAATTCGATGAGATCAGGCGTAATTAAAAAATCCCAATAGTATTCCTGAATCTCTTGTTGGAGGAGTTGAATGCGCCGGTACGCTCGGTCGAGGCGCTTGTCGCTTCGCACGATGCCGACATAGTTCCACATGAGCTGGCGAATTTCGTCCCAGTTCTGCGTGATCACGACCTGCTCGTCTGAATTTCGTGCGTTGCCGGGATTCCAGGGAGGGATGGATGGCGTCGGCGGGGAGGCCTGTCGCGGTTCGGCTTTTAAAGCTTCCGCGGCGCGGTCCGCAAAAACCAGTCCCTCGAGGAGCGAATTGGACGCGAGTCGGTTGGCCCCGTGAAGGCCCGTGCAGGAAACCTCTCCGATCGCCCAAAGCCCGTCGATCGCGGTCCGACCATTGGCGTCCGCTTGGACCCCCCCACAAAAGTAATGGGCCGCGGGAACGACGGGAATCATGTCTTTGGCCATGTCGATGCCGAAGCGTAGACATTCCCGATAAATATTGGGGAAACGGTGACGGATGAATTCTTCCCCCTTTTCGCGGATATCCAAATAGACAAACGGCTCGCCGCGCTTTTTTAATTCGCGGTCAATGGCCCGGGCAACAACATCCCGCGGAGCCAATTCCTTGGCTGGGTGATAATTTTCCATGAACGGCGTCCCATCGCGCAGACGCAATATTGCGCCTTCGCCCCGAACGGCTTCCGAAATGAGAAACGATTTCGCTTGGGGATGGTACAGGCAGGTGGGATGGAACTGCACAAATTCAAGATTCGCAATCGTCGCCCCCGCGCGGTACGCCATCGCCATGCCATCGCCGGTCGCCACGTCGGGGTTCGATGTGTAGAGATACACTTTGCCGGCCCCACCCGTGGCGAGAAGCGTCGCGCGGCGTGCGACCATCGTCTTGACGTGGTTTTGCCGCGAATCCAGCACATAGGCCCCGAGGCAACGAAAGGGCGGCGCGCCGCCGAACTTTTCGGTCGTGATCAGGTCGATGGCAATATGGAAATCGAAGAATTGAATCGCGGGAAGGCTTTGCGCTTTGCG
>JBBQYF010000231.1:0-4410 GCA_038208955.1 Elusimicrobiota bacterium | reverse complement strand
GATTGCAACGCCGGAGTCTCCGCAAGTATTTACGGCTCCGATTATTATGAGATATGGGGTGCGCCGCGTCTGACGATTCGCACGACGCGGGAGCGCGCCATGATCGCCGAAACGGCCAGGCCCGTCTTTTACGCAACCCATGACCCCCATATGGTGCCTATCCCGCGCTTGCAGAAAGGACTGGTATTTGCCGTCGAGGGGCATCAACCTCAATCCCTGATGGCGCCCGGAGCATCGCTCCTTATTTACCGCGCCCTTCGGGACAAGGACGGTCTTCCGCCGCAATGGGATCGCGACATTCATGCTGACTTTTTGCAAACGCTTGCGGACTCCGCGCGGCAAGCGGGCGATTATGCCGAAGCACAGCGCCTCTACCGCGGCGTGTTTGCTTACGAAGGCCCGTCGGAGTTTCGGCAGCAAATGCAAAGATACCTGACCTTCATGATGGCGAAGCATGGTCATTGAAGATATCCTCCGAAATCGTTGGATGGTCGCTTGGTTGGGAATTGTTTTATTTGCGCTCTACCTACACGGCGCGGGGCCGGGACTTGTGCCTTACCGGGACGCCGGCGAAATGGCGACGAGCGTTCCCACGTTGGGGATTCTTCATCCCACCAGTTATCCATTCTATTCCATCAGCGGAAATCTTTTTGGACGCATCGGCTTGGGAAATCCTGCCTACCGGCTAAACGTCTTTTCGGGTTTGGCGATGGCAGCCATGTGGGTTTTTTTCTTTGCGGCGCTTTGCCGACGTGTCGATCCTGGGGCCGCGCTCATGACTACGCTCGTCGCCGCGGTGTCGTACCAATATTGGACCCATGCGCTTGTGTCCGAAATGTACGCCCTCAATTGTCTTTTTGTAGCAGCCATATGGTTTCTCGTCGATGCTAATAAACCATTGCTTGCGGCCTTTGTGTTCGGTGTTGGGCTAACAAACCGCAGCGATCTCCTGCTCAGCTTGCCGGCATTTCTCGTTCTCCTTCCAACGCCTGCGGCGCGCACCCCGCGGCGCCCATGGGTAGCCATGACGGTTCTCGTTGCCACCGGTATGACGCTTTACCTGTACTTGCCACTGCGCGCTTCGCAGCATCCATGGTTGAATTGGAACAATCCGTCGACTCTATCGTCTTTTTTCCGAAGTTTACTTCGCAAGGGTTATGGGGGGACGTTAGATCTTTTGTCGCAGTCTTATGGAATGGGCGAAAATTTTATCGACGAATTGATCCTTTACGGGCGGCATCTTTGGGTAGACTTCGCGTACGCGGGCGCGCCCCTGGCACTCTACGGACTATTCAAACTCTGGACCCGTGATCGTCGTTACGCCATCGCCGTGCTGATTGGGTTCATGACGACGGGACCGCTCTTTATTTTTCTTGGCAACCTGCCGCAGAATCCCCATGCCGTGGCGATTATGCAAGCCGCATACTTAGTGCCCGACTTCTTTTTTGTCATTTGTTGCGCGGCAGGGTTCTCGGCGGTTCTCGAACGCGCCCCGAGACACAAATCGTCGATTCTAGCGACGGCGACGGTCGCCGTTATCGCCTGGACCGCCCATGGCTACGCGGCCGTCAATAAGCGGAACAACTTTTTTGCGATCGATTTCATCAGCAATATCAATCATACGGCGCCGGTCGCATCGGTGATTGTTGGTCGATCGGATGTCCCGCTTTTCTCATTGTTTTATAGTCATTGGATGGACCAACGCTTGGCCGGAAGAATTCCCATCGCTCAAGGTTTAGCAAATAGTTTGTGGTACCAAGAGATGCTGCAGCTCGATCACCCGGACCTCATTATTCGAAGCCTTAAGACGCCCGAGGAGTGGAGCGATTTTGCCCGCAGGAATCCCAACCGGCTCATTTTGGCCACGCAGGACCTCGAATGGCCGGAGAACGCTTCCGTGGTATTTAATTCTTTCGGGATATTGTCGCGCTATGTGCCGGAACGATCTGCGAATGATTTAAAAGACTATGCCGGTATGGATGCGTTCTACCGATTTCGAGGCGATTACCGATACGGCGAATCGTCCGACTTTTTCGTCAACGAGCTAATCGAAGAATACGCGAAAGCCTGGCTGGCTCGTGCGCGGGAACTCTCCCAAACCGCACCGACCGTTGCCGCCGAAATGGCATTCAGGCGAGCCTTGGCGCTCAAACCCGATATGCCTTATGCCGCTCTTCAGCTGGCCTACGTTTATTATTTACGGCAGGATTTCACTCACGCACTGCATTATTATTCTTGGGCGGTCGATCTTTTCCGCCAAATGAATGAGCAGGCTGTGGCGTGGCGATCATTGCCTGAACTTCGTGCGGGTGTTCGGGCCGATTGGGCTCAGACGGTTGCCCAGCAGGGCGCCATCGAGGAACGATTGGGGCATTCGTTGATAGCGCAAAAGGCCTATGAGCAAGCGCTCGAAATTAATCCGCAATGCGCGGACGCTCAGTACTATGAGGCCGTACTATACTGGAAACAGGGCAATTGGCAGGAAGTCGTGAACCATCTTCAGCGGTTGGCCCAAGATCATCCAGCCGACCCCCGCTGGAAGACCTATTTACCCGAGGCCATGCGGCGCCTGAAGTGATGGGGATCTCGGATTCTCCGTTTTCAGGGACGCGCTTCGAGAATGAGATTGAAAGGCGATTGCGTGGCACGACGGAAGCGCTTGAATCCGCCTTTGGTCACGACGTCCTTAAGTCGCGCTTCTCCGGCCTGAGCGCCTAGCGCGGGGCCTTTGCGAGCGAGCGAAGTGGGAACGCAGAGCATGGTTGAGGCGGCATAGAACATCCGACCAATGGGGTTAAGATTATCTTCCACGCGGTCTCCGGCAAAAGGTTCGACAATCATCCAAGTTCCGTCAGGGGCCAGCGATTGGCGCACGCGCTTCGCCGATCCAATCGGATCGCCCATATCGTGCAGGCAATCGAAATGGCAGATCAAGTCGTAGTCTTTTCCCGGGAATTTGGAGGCATCGGCAACCTGAAAAGAGACACGCTTGCTAAGACCGGCGGCTTTAGCGCGTTTCTGCGCCGATAGAATCGATTTTTTGTGGTAGTCAAAACCTAGAAAGGTAGAATTCGGGTAGGCCATGGCCATCAGGATGGTTGAGGCTCCGTGCCCGCAACCGATATCCGCGACTTTTGCGCCCGTCTTCAATTTTGCTTCCACGTCCTGCAAGGCGGGGATCCAGGATTTTACGAGGTTCGCCAGGTAGCTGGGTCGGAAAAATCGCTCAGTCCCTTCAAAAAGTTCTGGATGATGGTCTCCCCATTCCATGCCTTTTCCGGTTTTGAAATAACCGGCGATCTTTTCTTGCGCCATGAACATGGCTTTGATCACCTGAAACGCTCCGGGGATGAATGCCGGGCTTCCTTCCTCAGCCAGGGCAAACGCTTGCTCGTCGGGAAGCGTGTAGTCGTCCTTGGCTGGGTCGTACAAGACGTAGCCGCCCGCCGCTTGGTTGTTAAGCCATTCACGGATGTAGCGTTCCCGGGTCCCCGTGAGTTTGGCCAGCCGGCTGGCTGTCAGCGGACCTGATTTCGCCATCATCTTATAAAGACCCAATTTGTCTCCAATAAGAACCATCGTCGCACTGGCGGCCGCACCCATATCACCCAGAGCCTTCCCCATAAAATCATTTAATTTCGCTTCGTTGATTACCATCACAACCTCCCTGTTTGTCCGAAATAACCGGCGCCGGCAGACCGCCATTCTATAACACGAGGAAGCGCGGGGCAACTTCACTCTCCCTACATTGCCAGGTCAAATGGCTGAAACATTTCATCCAGCAGGACGCTGTACTATACTGGAAACAGGCCATATGGTAGGGTCGTGAATCCTCATCCGCAAAATGGCAAAGATCAACCCTCTGCACGGTACTGAAAATTTAATTGCGCGAGGCTATGAGGCCGGTCTTGATACTATCGGTCGCGGAAAAACGTGGAGAGCTTAGTAATGAGTACTTATAACGATATTGACATCGACTGTGAGAACTGTGGAGAAAATTTTAAAGGGACGATTTGGACCGCCGTGCATGCCGTGCAAGATCCAGAATTAAAGGACATTTTGCTCGGAGGAGAACTCAATATGGTCATGTGCCCCTCCTGTGCCCATATTGCTTATCAAGATCACTTTGTACTTTATCAAGATCCGCCGGCCGAACTTTTCGCCTATGTATTTCCACCGCGCCAAAAAGCGGAAGAAACAGAGTTACGGGCGGGAATGCTCGAGGGGTTCAACGAAGCACAGACTGTTTATGAGCCGGAAAAACGCAAACAATACGAACCGGTGCTGCTCTTCGGCTTGAAAGCGCTTGTCGATTTGCTCGCGGACGAAGGGCGTACGGGAGAACAAAGCCAAGTAGCTCAAGAGGTGTGTCGGCAAGAGCACATTCCGTATGTCCTTCTGGCCCCTGCG
>JBBQYF010000230.1:0-4418 GCA_038208955.1 Elusimicrobiota bacterium | reverse complement strand
GATCAGGTAAGCTTTGGAGGCGCCGGTCGCCAGGGCACGTTCCTTTAATCCTTTTGTTTCGGAGGCCTGGCCGACATCCACGGCGCAAGCAATGACCTCGCAGCGGTACTTTTCTTTCACCCAACGCAGGATGACAGAAGTGTCCAGTCCGCCGGAATAGGCAACAACAACTTTTTTAATGGTCATGGATTTCTCAGACGATGAAGGATTATATTTTATCCGATTTGAGAGAGTCAAAAGCGTCCCTCAGGACTTTCAGCGCGAACCGACGTTCCGACTCTTTGAGCGCGAGCGGCGGCAAGAAACGCAGCACATTGGTTTGCGTGCAATTGATTAAAAGACCGGCCGCCCGGCACTTGTCCACGAGCGCCGCGCCGGGAATGGTTAATTCGATGCCGATCATCAGCCCGACGCCGCGAATCTCTTTGACCCAGGGGTACGAGCCGAACATCGCTCTCAATTGTTTCAACAAGCTTTCCGATTGGCGCCGGACATTCAGCAACATTTTTGGATTCAGCATCCGCAGGACGGCCAGCGCCGCCACACTGCAGACAGGATTGCCGCCGAACGTTGTGCCATGATCGCCCGGTCCGAGTAGGGTGGCTAGCGATTGCTTCGCCAGCATAGCGCCGATGGGCAAGCCGCCCCCGAGCCCTTTCGCCAGCGTCAAAACGTCCGGTGTTACTCCCATCGTTTGATAACTGAAAAGATCGCCGGTTCGGCCTAAGCTGCACTGGACTCCGTCGAACATCAGCAGCAATTGGTGCTGGTCGGCCAGCTCGCGAAGCTCTTGAAGGAATTCGACGCGCGCGGGTCGGATTCCCCCTTCGCCTTGAATGGGCTCGATTAATATCGCCGTAGTCTTGGCGCCGATCGCGCGCCGCACTGATTCCGAATCATTGAAACGGCAAGTGACAAAACCCGCGGGCAGCGGACCAAATCCTTCATGGAATTTGGGCTGCGCGGTGGCGGCAAGTGTTCCCAGCGTGCGGCCGTGAAATGATTTTTCAAAAACAATAATCTCGTAACGGCCATTTTTCCAGCCGTGTCGGCGTGCGAGTTTGATCGCCGCTTCATTGGCCTCGGCTCCCGAATTGCAAAAGAAGACTTTCCCGGCGAAGGAGCGTTGGCACAGCTGCTCCGCCAACCGCGCGGCCGGGTCGGTGTAATAGAGATTCGAAGCGTGGATCAATTTTTTAAGCTGAGTCCGGATGGCGGTGACAACAGAGGGAAGATTATGCCCGATACCGGACACCGCAATGCCCGAAAAGAAGTCGAGGTACTTCTTCCCGCGTTCGTCCCATACCCAACTGCCGCGCGCGCGAGTCATGACAAGGGGATAGCGTTTGTAGGTGTTGAAAATATATTCGTCGGTGCGTTGTTTGACATCCATGTTAGTTTTGTTCCGTCGAATCGTGAACGAAGCTCGTGCCGCCCGCCATCGGCTGCCCGGGACGTAGCAGGCTATCGATTCCTTTGCAGATATCCACCCGACCAACTCCGCGCTTGAGCGCCTCGACACAGGCGCGCGATTTAATCACCATGCCGCCGCTGATGACTTTGCGGTCAATAAGATCATCGACGTCAGAGGAGGAGATGACAGGCACGGGGTTGCCATGGCCGTCAAGAATCGCTCCGCTGTCCGTCAAAAAGACGAGGCGACGTGCTTTGCAGGCCACGGCCATGGCCAACGCGAAGTCGTCGGCGTTGACATTGAGCGCGTGACGTCCAATGTCTTCGGCGACGGAATAAAAGACGGGTAGGGCTTCTTGATGAATAATGCCGCGAAGCACATTTTCGTGAATCATATTCGGAGCACCCACGCGACCCAATTCAGGCACCGGGCGCGCTTCCATTAAATGTTCGAAACGACCGGAATATCCTTCCGCCGTCACGCCAAGTCCAGTCAATTCGTCAACAATCGACCGATTCACGCGCGCCAACACCTTCTCGACAAAGGCCATGGTTTGATCGTCGGTATAGCGTCTCCCGCCGACAAATCGCGGGATGATGCCGGATTTTTCCATTTCGGCCGAAATTTCTTTGCCGCCGCCGTGGACGAGAATAATCTTTTCGAGCCGGCGCAGCGCGACGATTTGCTTGAGGAAAGCGGTTCGGTGGCCCGGCTCTTCGAGCAGACTGCCTCCATATTTGATGACAATCGGTCGTTCGGCTTTAAGATAACTCATAGTTAAAAAAGGATAAGCACGTGTCGCCGTAATGCTCCTGGCGGAAAAGTTTCCAGCCGGCGAATGCCGCCACCGGTTCCTTCGCATGATGCTGACCGATCACCCATCCCCCCTCTTTCAGAAGGTTGCCCGTGGCTACGGCTTGCAATGTCGGCTGGGTCAACGTTAAGGCATGCCAATGTTGGTCATGATAAGGCGGTCCCATGAAAATAAGATCAAATGGTCCTGTGGCCAGGCTCAGGCGCCGAGTCGCATCGCCCCGCACAAGATGAGCCCGCTCTTGGAAACCCAACGACGACAAATTTTGCCGGATGATACTCAAGCAATGCGGATTACTATCGACAAACGTCACGTCAGCTGCGCCGCGGGATAACGCTTCAATGCCAACCGCCCCCGATCCGGCATACAAATCGAGGAAACGACTTTCGGCCAGCCGCGGCGACAAAATATCGAAGAGCGATTTCTTGATCCGGCTAAGGATCGGTCGCACACCCTGGGCGGCGGAAGGACTTTTGATCCCCCGCCGTTTCGCCATTCCACCGATAATTCGCATAAGAAGGCCTGATTATAACATCTGCCTGTCTCGGTCGTATGGGAGAGACGATGAGGTCGGTGCGGAGGACTGTTTTTTTCAAGGCGGACGAATAAGGTTCTGATAGTACGAAGGCACGTGTTTCGAGTTCGTAAAGATCGACTCGGCTTTTTGTTCGTGATGATATGATGAGCCAATGCGCGGGCCTTTTTACATCGGCTTTTTTCTATCGGTCGTCTCCGTATCGGCCGTCACCGTTAGAAGTTTTTCCCAATCCGAACGGCTGGTCATCGTTGGCTTGGGCGACTCCACCACAGCGGGGACCCCTTTTTTTAAATCCCCGCTGGAGTCACCCCCTCACGGACAGGGCGATCCGGAGGGCCAATACGCCTATTGGATGATGCGCCGCCATCCGGACTGGAAAGTAGTCAATTGTGGGATTCGCGGGCAACGCTCGGACGAAATCCGCGCGCGCTTCGACGACACTCTCGCTCGAGAACATCCGCATTATTTAATTGTGCTGGCGGGCGTCAACGACGTTTTCCAGGATTATCCGCTAGATTACATTGAAAGTAATCTCGCCTGGATGTACTCCCAGGCTCAGATGAAGGGCGTCATCGCGGTAGCCGCCACCGTTTTACCGTATAACAGTGCGTCACCGGTGCATTCCAAGGAAATTGACACTTTGAATCATTGGATTAAATCTGCCGCCGAAAAATACCGGATCCCGCTAGCGGATTTGCATCAAGCGCTGGCCGATCCTAACGATCCAACCAAACTAAATGGATCGCCGGACGGGCTGCATCCCGACGTCGGCGGTTATCGGAAGATGGGCAAAATCCTAACGGAAATCATTGAGGAGATGGAAGCGCACCGTCCCCATTAGAACGTGGGTTTAGGCGTTAGGACGTTTGCGGAGATCGATGCGGGAGAATTGGAAGACGCGGAAGCGGTAGCCGATCATCCACCAGATGCTGCTGACGGCCAAGAAGGCGGCGTTCACATATTGAAATTGAATCGGCAGAATGTGCAAAATTATTAAGTTCGTTGAAATTGCCACCGTGCCGAATCCAATGAGCGGCGCCATCCAAGAGGAATATTTTGTTATCGCCCACAATGTTTTCCGTTCGGTCTTTCCGATGATCGCCGAAATGGCGCGCATCACCTCGTCCATACCGGGCGTCATATCGCCGGCATAAATTTCCGACCAGGACCGGGCCAACTTTAGGCGTAGACTCGGCGCTTTCGTGTAGAGAACCATGACATGCGCCGGCGTCGTCAGATCTTCCAGATCGGCTACATTGTCATATTCGCAGCCGTTGAAGGCAATGTGGAATTTTTCAGGTTTGAGTTGATCTTGGATAACGCGCTCGATGGCTTCGAGGTCTTCCCGAAAAAGATACGGCATGCTGAAATACCGGCAGTAGTAACTTCCTAAGGTTTTTTTCATCAGGACCCCTCTTCAGCTTAATATCCCGGTTTTGCTTAAAAATCAATAGGAACTTCGCTTGTTTTGGATAGATTAGGACGGGTAAACTGCCGCAGGAAAGGGAGTAAGTGGACCCGGCAGGGGCTGAGAACCCCACGGCTGGCGTTCCCCCTCGTTATGTATTGGGAAACCCGCGACCTGTCCCAGACGTCTAGGGGCCACTCTTGCGCCATCCTACAAGAAAGGGAGTCGGTGGACCCGACAGGAA
>JBBQYF010000229.1:0-4420 GCA_038208955.1 Elusimicrobiota bacterium | reverse complement strand
CCTGCTTCCGTCGGATATTCTCGGTGTCTCGCTACCCGATCCGCGCACCCAGGAATTTGTGTTCCATAAGGGTCCGCTGTTTCATCAAATTGTTTTAGCGGACGAACTGAACCGCGCGACTCCGCGCACGCAGAGCGCATTGCTCGAATCGATGAACGAACGTCAAGTGACGATTGATAATCAAACCCATTATTTGCCCAGGCCATTCTTTGTGGTGGCCACGCAAAATCCGCACGAACATCACGGCACGTTCCCCCTGCCGGAGTCTCAGCTTGACCGCTTTACGATGCGCATCTCGATCGGTTATCCGTCGACGGCGCAAGAAATTGCCATTCTCGCGGCCGGCACCGCGCTTGACGCCTTGCGCGAGACCAAGCCTTGCATGAGCACGGCCGAATTGCTGGAACTCATGGAACAGGTGGGCCGGATTACGGTCGCCCGCCCGGTGGACGACTATCTTCTGGCGCTGGTGCAGGCCACCCGACATTTAGAAGGCATTGATATCGGCGTAAGTCCCCGCGGCGCACAAGCCCTGCGCCGGGCCGCGCAAGCATCGGCTCTCTTAAACGGCCGCCGCTACATCACGCCGGACGATATTAAAGCGCTGGCGATTCCCGTGCTCGCGCACCGTTTGCGGTTGAGCAACGATCAACTCTCTGATTGGCGTACGCAAACGGAGAGTCTTATCCAAGGCCTTCTCCAAAGCGTCCCCGTCCCGATTTAACGTATATGGGCTCGCGTTTGCGCAGGCTGCTGGCTTGGCCCTGGCATGTTTTCAATTGGTTAATGATCGCCCGCCCCATCCGATTTACACGCTTCGGAATGCTCTACATCCTTTTCGTCCTAGCCATCGGCGCGTCGGCCATCAACTCCGGCAACAATCTTCTTTATCTCATTTTGGGCATTTTACTCGGATTCATTGTGGTATCGGGTTTTCTGTCCGACAGCTGCTTGTGGGGACTGCGCAGCGAATGGATTCTTCCGGGAAGCCTTTATGCGGGCACCACGGTCTCGGGAGAATGCCGCCTCCAGAAAGGCTGGTTCCCCGCCGTTCTCGTCAAAGTGACGGCACGCTGGATCGGCGCCGCGCCAACCTCGCACTTGATTTATTGGCTTGGGAGCCGGCGCCAAGAACTCGTGCGATTTCAACTTGAACCGGATCGACGAGGATGGTTGGCTCTTGAGTCGGTGGAAGTGTCGACGCTTTTTCCTTTCGGATTATTTATTAAGTTCCATCGTTATCCGCGCGACGAGCGTTGGCTTGTCTATCCGAAACTGATCGCGGTGCCCGATCGCACGCCGCGGGTCGGCGATAACGGATTACTCGACGGCGCGGCTTCGCGCAGCGGAGCGGGCGAAGTCCCTTATTTACTACGCGATTACCGCGCGGGCGATTCGGCCCGTCTGATTCATTGGAAAACGAGCGCCCGACGGCAACGGTACATGGTAAAAGAAATGGAGGAACACACCGCACCTGCGCGGTGGCTGGCAATTCCGCGCTGGCCGCCGACATTGTCCCGCTCTGAGCAGGAAGATCTTCTCTCATTTTCGGCTTCGCTCGCCAAGCGATTGTTTCAAGAGGGCCGGTCGATCGGCCTCTGGACTCCCGATTTTCTAGTCGATCCGCGCACGACGGCGAGGCCGCTCCACCAGATTTATCGCGCTCTCGCATTATTTAAATGGCCGCGGGCAGAAGCCCACGCTATCCATAAAGCGACGCCCGCCGATTCAATCAACGTGTTGGCGCAATGGCAAGAACGCTATGGTTGATACTTATAAACCTTTTCTGTGGTCCGTCCGCTTGACTTCAATGCTCGGTCTTCTATCGTTGACGCTGACGGGGGAAGTCGAAAATGGTTTTCTCTTGCTCTCCTGGACATGCTGGGCGGCGAGTTTTGCTCTCGACCGCTTCCCGCACCAGGAGCAACGGTTGCGGCGGCTTGAAACGGCGGCCGTCATCGGACTGGTTGTTTTATTCCTCGTGGATTTTTTTCTGCAGAGGCACACCGTCTTTCTGTCGATCACCCATTTGCTGCTCATGTTCCAAAACTTTAAATGGCTGGGCGAGAAAAAGCGGAAGGATATTCTGCAAATTCTGTTTTTCTCCTTTTTCCAAATCCTGGCCGCTTGTACCTTGTCGCTGGCCATTTGGCACGCGCTCATTTTGCTCGTGATGATTCCCAGCGCCACCGCCGCCCTCTTTTGGCATCAGGTCGTATTTCATGAGGAAGAATCCGGGCGGGCATTGCCGGCGGGCGCGCGGAATCCTTATCGCGCGCTCCTTACCCTGATTTGCGCCGTCGTGCTTCCCATGAATATTTTGCTCACAGCCGGCGTATTTGTGCTCTTTCCACGCCTGAACTGGAATCTTCCGCTGTCGCGTTTTGCGTCAGGTCGCATCGGTTATACCGATCAGGTAAACCTCTCACACCAAGGGACTCTACACCCTGACAACAGCGTCGTGATGTGGCTGGACATTCCCGACCGCGCAGAGCGGAACGGCTGGACAGGGTACCTTCGCGGAACAACATTGGATTTCTTCGACGGAAAACAATGGTCGTCACGAGTGAGCGGTGGTCGCATTGTGGCCCCGGGTTTAGGTGGATTATTTACATTTCGGCCTTTGGTGGCTCAATCGGCGACGTGGCGCGCCTCGGTCATGCTTTTAAATCCCTCGGCAGCCACGTTATTTCACACCGGCCGCGTTCTGCATGTGGCCGCGCCGCTATCGGCCCTGCAAGAGGACAGCGCGGGGTGTCTGCATTGGATGGGAGGTTGGAACCGGCCGCTACGCTATGCATTGACCTGCGAAACCGGCTCGATCTTGGGCGCCAGAGAAACAGTTCATACGCCTGCCTATCTTCAATTACCTGCACTTTCTTGGCAACGCACCGCCGCACTGGGCCAACAAATTGGGGGTTCGGGATCGACGTACAACGAAGCATTGGCCATCCAACAATTCCTTCAAGGTCATTACCGTTATACGTTGGATCTGGGTTCCGACATAACGCCGAATCCGGTCGACGACTTTCTTTTTGTTCGCAAAGCGGGTCCATGCGGTTACTATGCCAGCGCCATGGCGGTCCTTTTGCGACTGCGCGGAATTCCCTGCCGCATCGTGGCGGGCTATCTTCGGGGCGAATGGAATGAAGAAGCCCAAGAATTTGTAGTCCGCGAAAAAGACGCCCACGCATGGGTCGAAGTTTATCTCAAGGGAATCGGCTGGGCTACGTTCGATCCATCCCCACGTCAACCGACGGTAACGTTGGGACGAAGCCGCCGGTGGCTTTATAAGCTCGAACAATATTGGGATTTCTGCAACCTGGAATGGGCTCGTCTGGTGATTCAGTATGATTTGTATTCCCAGCTGCGGGCTCTGGAGCATCTACGGCACTCCTCCGAAAAATTGAATGACTGGGTTTCAAAACGCTGGCCGGATTCCGCCCAACGTCCCGGTCTGAGGGTGAATCCGGAAATTTCTTCCTCGCCCCTGTCCTGGAAGCAAATCCGCGCCGTCTTGATGGGGCTGGCGATCAGCGCCGCGGGCCTGTGGGTCTTCATGGGACGCCGGCTTCGCATCCATGACCCCAGCCCCGAAGTTCGCGCTTACCGCCGGTGGCTGCAGCGCATGGAGCGAGCGGGTCTAGCCAAAGGGAGGGGTGAAACCGGCCAGGAATTCGCCCGACGTCTCTCGGCGGCGCGCCCCGCCGCTCGGGCGCAAGCGGCCCTCATCATCGACGCTTACTACGAAGCCCGCTTCGCTTTGAAACATTAGAAATCTTCTACAATAACCTTCTTATGACAATCCATTGGCGCGCGATGGCGATCATGCTGCTGGCTACGCAAACCCTATCGGCGGACGTCGCTCCGCTGGCGCAGCGCGTCGTCCAGCACGTTTACCCCAATGGAATTACGCTTCTCGTCCTGGAACGTCATTTTTCGCCGACGGTTTCAATCCGGATGATCTTTCACACCGGCTCTGTGGACGAGTCGCCGGGCAAAACCGGCTTGGCTCACATGTTTGAACACATGATGTTCAAAGGAACGCGCACCCTCGGAACCCGGGATTATGCCCATGAGGCGCCGCTGCTGCCGAAACTGGATGCCCTTCACCAGCAATTGGACAGGGAACGTGCCAAGGGCGACAAAGCGGATCAAAACCACATTGCCCAAATTCTCGATCAACTGAACGCCTTGGAAACCCAAGCTTCGTCCTACGTCAATGAAAACGAGTTGTGGAACCTTTACGAAGGCGAAGGGGCGTCGGAGCTAAACGCCAACACGTCCCACGACTTCACACAGTACATCGTTGATTTGCCGTCTAACAAATTGGAACTTTGGGCGATGCTCGACTCCGATCGCGTGCGCCATCCGGTATTTCGTCAATTTTATTCGGAACGCGAAGTCGTCAAAGAAGAAA